>NZ_JBFUBR010000011.1:0-164412 GCF_056405655.1 Pseudomonas sp. P1_F7 | reverse complement strand
ACAGTTGACCGCGTTCTCTCTGAAAGAATGCGATCCCTGTGGGAGCGAGCTTGCTCGCGATAGGGGCGACGAGTTTTCCCGTCTTGTTAAGTCGTCTTGCCGGTATGGTTATTCAACGAAATAACCTTGGTCTTGCCAATGCGGTGACGGTAGATCTCGCGCAGGTACTTGATCGCTTTCTTCACACAATCGCGCGACAGGCGGATGTCGTTGATCGAGACGAATTTTTCCTTGTCGTTGATCAGTTCGCGGTACTTCTTCTCGTACATCGGCTTGATCGCGTACCAGTTGGTATCGAGGATCTTCGCCGGGTTCTCGAATTCGTTGAGCAAGTCGTCGATGCGGCCTTCGTCAAATTCTTCCTGGACGATGAAGTCCAGAATCGAGTTATCCAGGGTTTCGTCGAAACGGTAGGCCGACTTCGCAAAGCAGCGCTTGATGAAGGCCACGATCAGCGTCAGGAAGTCGTCCGACAGGCACGGGCTCTTGGCGATCAGGGTGGTTAGCGACAGGTTGGCCGAGGCACCGATCACCAGCGCGTAGCGCTTGAGCGTGGTGTTGGGGAACAGGCTGTTGAGGTGAGTCTTCAACCGGTTCAGGTCCATGTAGGACAGCTTGTAGTCCTTTGGCAACGAAACGATCGACACCACCGACGAGCAATTCTTGAAGAAGTGCAGGTCATGCAGGGCCGCCGCGTCGTAACCCGAGTTCTTGTACTGCTCCAGCGACGCGCGATAGCGCTTGGACTCGATCGGCAACAGGCTGATGCCTTCGATGGCCTGGGTGACCTTGTTGAAGTGCGGCAAGTCGATCGAACGGAAGAACAGGTCGTCGATGTTCAGGCGCTGCGGCTCTTTCTCGAACACCTTGAATTTGTCGCTGCTCGGCGGCGGGGTTTCTGGCACCACGGACTCGGCATAGGCAATTGCCACCGGGCCGGCCAGGCTCATGAACAGGTCGTTGGCGTCCAGGCGGATGGTTTCGCCGATATCGATGCCGGCGCGACGGAAATAGTTCTGGTCGTAGTCGGTGGTCACCGCCTGGGCTGTGAGAATGTTGAAGATCTGCTGCGAGATGTATTGGTTGGCATGCTTTTCCATGGCATTGACATCAATGTTCTGGATATTGCCGTCATCGTTCTCTTCGGCGTAACGCATGATGTCGTTGGAAATCAGCATCATCGCGTTCCATGGGCGGATGCGGCCCATGACGCTGGCTTCGCTGCTGTCTTCGTTGGCGAAGTTGTAGGAGAAGTCCCACTCTTCCGACAGGTACTTGCACAGCAGGCGGCCGGCGTTAATGTGCAGCGCCTCGGACATTTCACTGCGGTGATCGGAAATGTTCGGCAGTACACAGATGCCACTGGTGAAGATCGGTTCGAAGACGAAGGAGTGGCCGCTCTTGCTGTCGTGCTCGTCCATCGGTTTGGTGTCGAACGTCTTGTTCATGTACGAGTGCTGCTGGGCCAGGCCGAATTCCGAAGCCATGCCCGAGCCGGTACCGCCGCCGGCACTGAAGATCGAGAAGTACAGGCGCGACTGGTTGGCCTTGATGCCGCAGCTGTCGATCAGGTACGAGTGAATCATTTTCCAGTCAGGGCTGGAGAAACGCTGGGTGTCCTTGTTCAGGATAATCTTGGCCAGGTACTGGCCGAGGATCGGCGCGTTACCGGCGCCACCGGCGTGGACTTCCGACAAGTCCATGATTTTCATCTTGCTGTAGTCACGCAGGAAACCGCTTTTTTCGCCCTTGCGCGAGAAGCGGATGCGTCCGGCGATGTCCTTGTCCAGGTCGCCGAGCATCACCAGCGGTTCGACCAGAAACACCGGCTTGGTGTTTTTGTTCTGGCCCAGGCGCAGGTTGTTGCGGATCCACTGGGCCGGGCTGTAGCCCTTTTCGGCAAAACGCTTGTCCGGCGACAGGCGATCTTCGTTGTTGAGTTCGTTGAGGTAGAACTTTCGGGCGTTGTACACCAACTCCGCCACGTCCAGCGCAATGTTCGAACCGCAGCGGCCCAGGCCGATCAGGCACACCGACGGGAATTCCTGATCGTTGTGCTGTTCGCTGTCGCCTTCCAGATGCGGTGCGCGCGGGAACACCATGTCGCGCAGGCCGTCGAGGTTATCGAGGATGCGGTCGGTGTTGGTTTCGGTGAAGTACAGGTATTGCTGGGTCGCCAACGGGCGGGTTTGAATCAATGGCTTCGGTGATGACGGGCTGTTGGCGGCGGGGCTCAATGTCAGATCGGTTACCGCAGTGGCCGGGTTATTTTTAGAAGTCATTGTTCGCCATCTACTTGGGCTGATTGGTTGGCCGACTCACTGTCGTCGAACCGTCACGGAATACAATCGCGTCTTTTTTCAGCGCGTACTTGGACCATGCCTTGGTCTTTAGCCTGAGCATCACTCGGAGTGAGTCCTTTCCTAAGTCATGATGGATCGGCCAATATTCGGTGATCTTTAATCAAGAAGAGGCAAAATGATGTCAACGCTACCTTCGCTAGGGTTTGCCGGGATCGGCCTGATGGGGCTGCCGATGTGCCGGCGCCTGCTGGCCGCGGGTTATCCGCTGGCGGTATGGAATCGCAATCCGGACAAGTGCAAGCCGCTGGTGGAGGCAGGCGCACGCCAGGTCGCCAGCCCGGCCGAACTGTGCCAGCACGCTGACGTGGTGATGTTGTGTCTGGCGGATACGGCGGTGGTACGCGAGGTAGTGTTTGGTCCGACAGGCATTATCGAGGGGGCAAAAAAAGGCCAGTTACTGGTGGATTTTTCCAGCCTGGAGCCCAATGCCACGCGGGAAATGGCCGCAGAGCTCGCCGATAAAACCGGCATGGACTGGCTCGACGCGCCGGTGTCCGGCGGTGTGGTTGGGGCTGAAGCCGGGAGCCTGGCAATCATGGTCGGCGGTGACGTACAGGATCTGGAACGGATCCGGCCTGTCCTGTTGAACCTGGGGCAGCGTGTGACCCACATGGGCGGCGTCGGGGCAGGTCAGGTGACCAAGGCGTGCAATCAGATGATCGTCGCTTGCAATGCCTTGGTGATTGCCGAAGTGGTCGCGCTGGCGGAACGTTCCGGGGTTGATGCAAGCCTGATCGCCGAAGCGCTGGCCGGCGGCTTTGCCGATTCGAAACCGTTGCAGATCCTCGCCCCGCAAATGGCTGAAAGCCGTTTCGAGCCGGTCAAGTGGCACGTGCGGACATTGCTCAAGGATCTGGATACAGCAGTGAAGTTTTCCCGTGAGCAAGGCTCGGCGACACCGATCAGCGGTCTGGCCGCGCAGTTGATGCGCCTGCATGGCAGTCAGGGCTTCCTTGAAAAAGACCCGTCTACATTAGTGCAGATGTACCGTGAGCCAGGCTCAGCGTCGTGACGGTATAGGCGTGCTTGCGCTGGTTGATTTCGTTCAGCACCGGATGCAACTCGGTCAGCGGCACCGGCCGACTGAGCAAATAGCCCTGAACGAAGTCACAGCCATGGTTTTGCAGGAACTGATATTGCTCGAAGGTTTCGACCCCTTCGGTGACCACTTGCAGGTGCAGGGTATGGGCCATGACGATGATCGCCTGGACAATCTCCATGTCCTGGGTGGCCTTGGGGATGTCCTGGATGAACGAGCGGTCGATTTTCAGCGTGTTGAGCGGCAAGCGCTTGAGGTAGGTCAGGGATGAGTAGCCGGTGCCAAAGTCATCGATCGACAGCGACACGCCGAGGGCACGAATCTGTCGCAGCAACACCAGTGTGTTGGCGATATTGCCCATCAAGGCGTTTTCCGTGACTTCCAGTTCCAGCCGGTGGGGCTCCACACCGCAGGCACGCAATGCGTACTCGATTTCATCGGCCAGCTCTTCGCGCGCCAGGTTCAGGGGCGAGCAATTCACGGCGATCTTGAGGTCTTCACAGCCCTGGCGCGACAACTCGCCCAGATCCTCGCAAGCCTTGCGCAGCACCCAGTTGTCCAGCTCGGCGATCAGGCCGTTGGCCTCGGCGATGGCGATAAAACGATCCGGTACGAGGAAACCGTGGACCGGGTGTTGCCAGCGGATCAAGGCTTCGAGCTTGCTGACCTGACCGGTCTTGAGGTCATAGATCGGCTGGTAATAGAGCATCAGGCCAGTGTTTTCACGCAGGGCATGGCGCAGTTCTTCTTCCAGTTGCAGTTCCAGTGTGGCGCGGGTTTTCAGGTTGGCGCTGAAAAAGCTCAGCCCGTTGCGGCCGCCGCCCTTGGACTGATACAGCGCCAGGTCGGCGTTCTTCAGCAGTTCTTCACACGTCTTGCCGTCCTCCGGAAACAGGCTGATGCCGATGCTGGTGGTCATGACCATGCGCCTGCCGGCCAGTTCGATGGGCTCCTTCATTTTCAGCATGATGCGTTGGGCCATCTGTCGCGCTTCGTCACGATCATGCAGGTCGATGAGCAGGCAGAACTCGTCGCCGCCGAAGCGTGCGACCACATCCTCGTGACTGCGAATCGAGCTCTTGATATGCCCGGCAAGCACTTTGAGCAGTTCGTCACCGGCATCGTGACCAAGGCTGTCGTTGATCCGCTTGAAATGGTCGATGTCCAGGAACATGACCGCCAGCATCCCGCCTTTGTTGGATTTCTCGATGAGTTTTTCGGCGAAGATCTGGTTGAATCCGCGGCGGTTGATCAGGTTGGTCAGCGCGTCGTAGTGCGCCACCTGTTGCAGCGACATGCGCGCCTGATCCAGTTGGCTGAGCAGGGAGTTGACCCGTTGCAGGTCGTGGTCCTTGCGTTGCAGTTTCTTGTCCGCCAGCGCCGCGCTGATGCTGCTGCCGATGATCAGCAGGGTCATGACCGCCACGGTCAGTGCCAGTTGCAGTTGGCTGTTTTCGCCGGTTTGCGCTGGCAGGCTGTCGCTGGGCAGCACCAGGTTGAAGGCGGCCATGGCCGTGAGGTGCATACTGAGGATGCCAGCCCCGAGCAACAGGCTGGCGCAGTATTTGAAGAGATGATGCAGCATGCCGGTGCCGTCGCGCAGATACCATGCCAGTAACAAGGCTGCCAGCGCGGCACCGATCGCGATCACGATGGAAAGGGCGAACAGGCCCGGATGGTAATAGACCGAGGCATTGGAGTGCATGGCCGTCATTCCCACATAATGCATGGTCGCGATACCCAGGCCGATCCCGATCGATGACATGAGGCACTGTCGCAAACTCAGCTCAGGAAGGCTGAGGGTATGCATGGCCAGCCACGCGGCGAGCAGCGCGATGGTTAGCGAGAACACCGTGACAGGCAGTTGGTAGTGAAGATCGATAGGCGCCTGGAATGCCAGCATCCCGACGAAGTGCATGGCCCAGATACTGCCGGCCAGGCATCCGCTGCCAACCCAGCGCCAGAGCGTCTGGGAAGCGGACTTTTCAGCGTGAGCAACCCGTTCGGCCATGTCCAGTGTCGCGAAGCTGCCGACACAGGCGACCAGATAAGCCAGCAGCACCAGAAAAGGGTCATGTGTGCAATTAAGTATGACCTGCCCACTCTCTGGTAGCTCGGTAATGAAATGCAAACCAAGCCACTCCATAGCATGCCCCCATCGTTATCCCTCAGGCCGGCGCAAGGAGCGTCGGCGAATGTCCTGGAGTATAGAGGGCATGGTTGGAGCGCAAACGGTAGTGGCACATTGCTTTCAATGATTTTGACATTAACCTAATAGCGATTGGTGCTAATGCTCAGGCGATTTGCTTCTGAGGCGTCTCGAATGCGGGTTGCAGGGCCGGCAAGCCGAAAGCGGCACGGGCCGCGTCGCAATCGGGATTGGCCACGCCATCGACCCACGAAGCGTCGAATTCCCGGCAGGTGCTGGAGCGTTTTTCGTAAATCGAGCACTGCACCGTACTGCCGACGTCTCCCACCAGGCTGGTGCAGCGCACGGGTTTGCAGCCGGTTCCGAGCATCGCGACCCGGCTGGGGCTGATCTGCTCGACAAGCTCATCGGGTACCGTCCCCCCGGACGAGGCACATTCACCCCAGAAAAATGACACGCGAAAATGAGAACAGCAGGCACCGCAATTCAGACACGGACTGGCTTCGGACATGGGCGATTATCGTAAGGAGGAGTGGAGACACAGGGGGGGAAACAAGGCCGCTATTCTAGGCTTCGCCAACGGCTTGGGAAGGGGGGGAGAAAGGTATTTTTCAACGACCGGACGGAGTGTGAAATACCCGCCCTGCGAAAGCTCCTACAGGTTGCGTCCCATGGGTTGGTATCAGCCTGGCGAATAATGAAAGACAGTTGTGGCCGGCCTGTCTAGATTGCAAAGTCCGGGGGCAGTGACGCCCCAAAAACAATAAAAGAGACGGACCCATGCAGAACTCGACCCAAGCGGCCAATGCCTGGCGCATCCTGTTCCTGTTGTTCCTGGCCAACCTGTTCAATTTTTTCGACCGCACCATTCCGGCCATCATCATCGAGCCCATTCGCATGGAATGGCACCTCAGTGATTTCCAGTTGGGGATCATCGGGACGGCATTCACCATCGTCTACGCCATTGCCGGCTTGCCGCTGGGGCGCATGGCCGATACCGGCTCGCGCAGCAAGCTGATGGGCTGGGGGCTGGCGGTGTGGAGCGGGTTGACCGCCGTCAACGGTATGGTGGGCAGTTTCTGGAGCTTCCTGATCGTGCGCATGGGCATCGGCATCGGCGAGGCCAGTTATGCACCGGCCGCCAATTCGCTGATCGGCGACTTGTTTCCGGCGCACCGCCGGGCACGGGCCATGGGGATCTTCATGCTCGGGCTGCCATTGGGGCTGTTGCTGGCGTTCTTCACCATAGGTGCGATGGTCAAGGCCTTCGATAGCTGGCGCGCGCCGTTCTTTATCGCGGCGGTGCCGGGGCTGATCCTCGCGATCTTCATGTTTTTCATCAAGGAACCGAAGCGCGGCGCCGCCGAGAGCGTTCAGGTTTCGCAGGAAAAGATCGATCGGCCGATCCGTCGGGTATTGGCTGTGCCAACCTTCCTCTGGCTGGTCATGGCCGGTCTGTGTTTCAACTTCGCCACCTATGCCTGCAACTCGTTTCTGGTGCCGATGCTGCAACGGTACTTCCTCATGCCGTTGCAGGATGCCGCGGTCGCCACCGGGGTTATTGTTGGCGTGACCGGGTTGGTTGGCTTGACCCTCGGTGGCTGGGTTGCGGACAAGATTCACCAGCGGATTGCTAACGGGCGGCTATTGTTTGCCGCCTTTAGCCTGATGATTTCGACGGTCTGCACCGCGTGGGCGCTGCATTCCGGGCGAATCGAGATCGGTGTGTTTATTGCGGTGTTTAGCCTGGGTTGGTTGTTCGCTTACAACTTCTATACCTGCGTGTACACGGCGATTCAGGATGTGGTCGAGCCGCGGTTGCGGGCAACGGCGATGGCGTTGTTCTTTGCCGGGCTGTATCTGTTGGGTGGGGGCTTGGGGCCGGTGGTGGTCGGGGCTCTGTCGGATCACTTTGCCCACTCGGCGATGCTGGCGGCGGGTGCCGAGCAGATGACCGAAGCCTTCAAGGCGGTCGGCCTGCACGATGCGATGTACCTGATTCCGGTGGCACTGTTTTTCACCGTGGTGTTTCTGTTCCTGGCTTCGCGGTGTTTTGTGCGCGATGCCAAGCGGATGAAGGAAGGGTTGGTGGCGGTGGTTGAGCCTGAAGGTTCTGCGGTGACTGCTTGACCGCTATCGCGAGCAGGCTCGCTCCCACAGGTATCTCATAGGCACTGAAGATCCAATGTGGGAGCGAGCTTGCTCGCGATGAGGCCATCAGCAGCACTACTGAAATTGAAGCAAACAAAAAAGGCCCGCATCGCTGCGGGCCTTCCTTTATAGCGGTGGAGGAAAGTTGTTAACCCGCCACCAACACCCGAATCGCTTCCAGTCGCAGCGCAGCCTTGTCGAGCATGGCCAGGCCTTGCTCGCGTTGTTTACGCAGAGCCACCAGTTCGCTGTCGCGCACGGTCGGGTTGACCGCTTGCAAGGCGGTGAGGCGCGCCAGTTCTTCCTCGGTATCGGCGGCCAGGCGACGCTGCGCCTCGGCGACACGTTCAGTGTGGCGCGGCAGGATCTTCGCTTCACCGGCGTTGATCCGTGGCGTCAGTTGGTCACGCTGAGCCTGGATGAACTTGTTGGCACTGGCACGAGGTACGCTTTCGAGCTGATCGTTCAGGGTTTCGAACGACACGCGGGCCGACAGGTCATTGCCGTTGGTATCGAGCAGGCAGCGCAGGGCAGCCGGCGGCAGATAGCGGCCCAGTTGCAGCGAGCGTGGGGCAACCACCTCGCTGACATACAACAGTTCCAGCAACACGGTGCCCGGCTTGAGTGCCTTGTTCTTGATCAGCGCCACGGCGGTGTTGCCCATGGAGCCGGACAGCACCAGATCCATGCCGCCCTGAACCATCGGGTGCTCCCAGGTGATGAACTGCATGTCTTCACGAGACAGCGCCTGGTTACGGTCGTAGGTGATGGTCACGCCTTCGTCGTCGCCCAGCGGGAAGCTGGCGTCGAGCATTTTTTCGCTCGGCTTGAGGATCAGCGCATTTTCCGAATGGTCTTCGCTGTCGATGCCGAAGGCGTCGAACAGGGTTTCCATGTAGATCGGCAGCGCGAACTGATCGTCTTGCTCAAGGATATCTTCCACCAGCGCATCGCCTTCGCCCGCGCCACCGGAGTTCAGCTCCAGCAAACGGTCACGGCCGGTGTGCAACTCGGCTTCCAGGCGCTCACGTTCGGTGCGCGCTTCGTCGATCAACGCTTGCCACTCGCCATCGTCGGCTTCTTCGAGCAGCGGCAGCAGGCGTGGGCCGAACTGGTGCTGCAAGGCGTTGCCGGTCGGGCAGGTATTGAGGAACGCGTTCAGCGCTTCGTGGTACCACTGGAACAGGCGCTCTTGCGGGCTGGTTTCCAGGTACGGCACGTGCAGTTCGATGATGTGCTTCTGGCCGATCCGGTCCAGTCGACCGATGCGTTGCTCCAGCAGGTCCGGGTGGGACGGCAGGTCGAACAGCACCAGGTGATGGGAGAACTGGAAGTTGCGACCTTCACTGCCGATTTCCGAGCAGATCAGCACTTGCGCGCCAAACTCTTCGTCGGCGAAGTAGGCGGCGGCGCGGTCACGCTCGAGGATGTTCATGCCCTCATGGAACACCGTGGCCGGGATGCCCGAACGCACGCGCAAGGCGTCTTCCAGGTCCATGGCGGTTTCGGCGTGGGCGCAGATCACCAGCACTTTGGTGCGCTTGAGCATCTTCAACTGGTCGATCAGCCATTCGACGCGCGGGTCGAACTTCCACCAGCGTTCTTCTTCGCTGGTGTCTGGTTGGGCCTGGAAGCTGACTTCCGGGTACAGCTCGGCGTGATCGCCCAACGGCAGTTCGAGGTATTCGTCCGGGCACGGCAGCGGGTACGGATGCAGCTTGCGCTCCGGGAAACCCTGCACGGCGGCGCGGGTGTTACGGAACAGCACGCGGCCGGTGCCGTGGCGGTCGAGCAATTCACGCACGAGGCGCGCGCTGGCTTCGGTGTCGCCATCGTTGACGGCGGCCAACAGGGCTTCGCCTTCGTTGCCGAGGAAACCGTGGATGGTCTTGTGGGCTTGCGGCGACAGGCGTCCCTTGTCCAGCAACTCCTGAACGGCTTCAGCCACCGGGCGATAGTTTTCGCTCTCGGCGCGGAAGGCTTGCAGGTCGTGGAAACGGTTCGGGTCGAGCAGGCGCAGACGAGCGAAGTGGCTGTCCTGGCCCAGTTGTTCCGGGGTGGCGGTCAACAGCAGCACGCCGGGAATGGTTTCGGCAAGTTGCTCGACTAGCGAGTATTCAGGGCTGACCTGATCTTCGTGCCACACCAGGTGGTGAGCCTCGTCGACTACCAGCAAGTCCCAACCGGCCGCGAACAGTGCGTCCTGGGCTTTCTCGTCGTCCACCAGCCACTCAAGCGCGACCAGCGCGAGTTGGGTGTCTTCGAACGGGTTGCTGGCATCGCTTTCGATGAAGCGTTCTTCGTCGAACAGCGCGACCTGCAGGTTGAAACGGCGGCGCATTTCGACCAGCCACTGGTGCTGCAGGTTCTCTGGAACGAGGATCAGCACACGGCTGGCGCGGCCCGAGAGCAATTGGCGATGGATCACCAGGCCGGCTTCGATGGTTTTGCCCAGGCCCACTTCGTCGGCCAGCAGAACCCGTGGCGCGATACGGTCGGCGACTTCGCGGGCAATGTGCAACTGGTGCGCGATCGGTTGCGCACGCACACCGCCCAGGCCCCACAGCGAGGACTGCAACTGGCGGCTGGTATGTTCCAGGGTGTGATAACGCAGGGAGAACCAGGCCAGCGGGTCGATCTGGCCGGCGAACAGACGGTCGCTGGCCAGGCGGAACTGGATGAAGTTCGACAGTTGGGTTTCCGGCAGGGTGACCACTTCGTTCTGCCCGTTGAGGCCGTGGTAAACCAGCAGGCCATCAATGTCGTCGACTTCGCGGACGGTCAGTTTCCAGCCTTCGAAGTGAGTGATGGTGTCACCCGGTGAAAACCGCACGCGGGTCAGAGGCGCATTCCGTAGCGCGTACTGGCGAGTGTCGCCAGTGGCCGGGTAGAGCACGGTCAACAAGCGACCGTCCTGTGCCAGAACGGTGCCTAAACCCAGCTCGGCTTCGCTGTCACTGATCCAGCGTTGCCCCGGTTGATACTGCTGCGCCATGCTGCCTGACTCCCACCTGAAAAAGCGGGCTATCTTAACGGAATGAGGGCTTCAGGGCCAAAGGACTCTCAGAAAAACTCACAGTCATACGTTAGCCCACCTGTGCATGACGCGCCGCCCGGTGCACTAATGAGTGCCAATTGGGTCACAGTTTGCGACCGATGGCTCAAGTCGCCATCCCCGCAGCCGACAGCCTGCTGACAGGAGACCGAAAACCATGCTGCCACCGATGCTCCCTCTGAGTGCCGTGCCGATCACTTCACAGACCGACCCGATCCGTCAGCGTCCGGATATTCCTCCGGTGGTGCCGGTGCAGGAAAGCTCCAGTGAAAGCACCATCGACCTGCAAAAACGCAACCCTGAAGAGGACGGGTTAGTGCTGCGCGAGGAACAGCGTCGCAGGCAGGAGCAGGAACGGCGTCGCCGCGAGGCTGATGATGACCCCGAGGCGCACATGGCGATTCCCGGCGATGAACTCAATGCCGACAACACCGTGCCGGTGGCGCCGCTGATGGAAGATCAGCCGCGGCAGGGGCTGTGGGTCGATATCGAGATTTGAGCACAGGCTGGTCAGCGCGCTCGTCAGGCCGCATTATTGGCGCAGGGTTGCCGAACGCTACGGCGGCTGAAACTCATTTCAAGCGATGCACTGACTGCCATGAGCCAAGACGACAAACTGATTGACCTCAATGCTGAGCGCGCCAAGCGTGTTCATGACCTCAATGACAAGCGGCTCAATGAAGTTCGCCAGGCGTTCGAGCAGGCCATGCCGTTGGGCAAGGCCAGGAAAAAGCCGAAAAACAAACCGAAAAAGCGCTGAAATCCCCCGCATTCATTGATGCGGGTCAAACTTTCCCCTTCCTCTTGCCCAGTCTCGGGCGACATTGATCCCGGTCAATATTCTCTCCTGCCCGTTTGGTTAACTTAGCCCTATCGCAACAGGCCAAGTGCAGGAGACGCGTCATGTTTTTCGACAACGTGGTGATCGCCGGAGTGCTGACTGTCAGCCTCATGTTTGTGTTTTTTGCAGGGTTCGGACTTTTTATCTGGAAGGATTCGCAAAAGCGGAAATAACCGCAGTTCTTTCTGGATGTAATGAGCACGCAAGGCATTTTGGGCAACTTCGGTTGCCCTTTTTTTTGCCTGCTTTTTGAGGGAGGCTCTAAGGCGTTTAGAAGTTCAAGGCAATAAAAAAGGCGCGGTCCATGAGGATCGCGCCTTTTCCGTACGGCTGCTTATCAGCTGCCAAGCGCCTTCGAAGCCAGCCAGAACAACCCGGCCGACAGGGCTACGGTGGCTGGCAGGGTCAATACCCAGGCCAGCAGGATGGTTCTGACGGTGCCGCCTTGCAGGCCGCTTTTGTTGGCGACCATGGTGCCCGCCACGCCCGAGGACAGCACGTGGGTGGTGGAAACCGGCAGGCTGAAGATGTTCGCCATGCCGATCAGGCTGGCAGTGGTGATCTGCGCCGACATGCCTTGGGAGTAGGTCATGCCTTGCTTGCCGATCTTCTCGCCAATGGTCAGTACCACGCGTTTCCAGCCGACCATGGTGCCCAGGCCAAGGGCCAGTGCAACCGCCAGAATCACCCAGAACGGAGCGTATTCGGTGGTGGTGGTCAGGTCTTTGCGCAGCTTGTCCAGGTCAGCCTTTTCACGAGCCCCGAGCGTTGGCAACTTGCTGACTTTCTTCGCGGTGTCGTCCAGGCAGAGCAGGTAACGACGTACTTCGATACGGCTTTCCGCCGACAGCGAATGGTAGTCGGCTACACCCTTGAGGGTGCCGAGCAGGGCGGTAATGGTCGGTTCGGTCTGTTGCGGGTTGCAACGGAATTTCTCCGGCAAGTCGCCGTCCAAGCTCTTGCCCAGAGCCAGGAACTCGCCCAGGGTTTCGGAATTGCGCTGGTAGAACTGGCTCAGGTGCAGGGTCGCGTCGCGAGTCCGCTCGATCTGATAGGTCGTGCTGTTCAGGTCGAGGACGAACTGCGCCGGCACGATACCGATCAGGACCAGCATGATCAGGCCGATACCTTTCTGGCCATCGTTGGAACCGTGGACGAAACTCACGGCCATGGCCGAGATCACCAGTACCAGGCGATTCCAGAATGGCGGGTGTTTCTTGTCGTCGATCTTGCGGCGCTGTTCCGGCGTCTTGTGCATCTTCGACAGTGGACGCCACCATTTAAGACCGATCAGGATTAGCGCGGCGATCAGGAAACCGGCCATTGGCGAGAACACCAGGGAAGCGCCGATATCGATCGCTTTCTGCCAGTTCACACCGTCAGCCAGCGGAATATCGTTGATCAAGGCGTTGGCCAGGCCGACTCCGAGGATCGAACCGATCAGCGTGTGGGAACTCGAAGCGGGAATACCGAAGTACCAGGTGCCCAGGTTCCAGGTGATGGCGGCGGCGAGCAATGAGAACACCATGGCCAGTCCGTGACCGGTGTTCACATTGATCAGCAGTTCTACCGGCAGCAGGTGGACGATGGCATACGCCACACCGACCCCGCCCAGCAGCACGCCGAGGAAGTTRAACACCCCGGAAAAGAACACCGCCAGGTGAGGCGGCATGGCTTTAGTGTAGATAACGGTCGCCACCGCGTTAGCGGTGTCATGAAAGCCGTTGATGAACTCGAAGGCGAGGACAAAGGCCAGGGCGAGCAAGAGGCTCACAAGCACCCAAGCATCCAGTCCGCTGAATAAATCGATCATGAAGGTTTTCTGACCCGGTCATAAGGGGGCGCGATTATGCCAGAAAAGACTGCTAATCAATGCACTAGCTGCTCATCGGTAACATTCTTCAACGAATTTTTTTGCCGCCGCACCTGAAAACCCACGGTTTTGCTGCGTTTTTTAAGTCGTTGATTTAATTAAAAAAATACACTGTCACAAAACCTTCATGGCCCGGTAAGAGGGGCTTGAACGGTTGTGAGAAAAATCTGAGAAATAGGTCAGATACCGGAAATCTGCCTGATTCGACGACGGTGATGGCCGCTGCCCGCTCGTAGCGGGCGCGAAAGGCAACATCAATACATCCCGCTTTTAACGGGTGCAGAGGCAGGCCCTTGTAAGGAACAGGCCGAAGCAGTCACGGCTCTTCGGCTTTGAGTTCCTTTTCCATTTTTTGAATTTCCTGCTGGAAAACCTGATCCTGAACGGTGGCGCGTTTACGCCAGGGTTTGCGTTCCGGTTCGGGTTGAGCGGCGTAAGTGGTGACTTCTCCGCCGTAAACTTCCTTGTAACGTTGTTCCTGGCGCTCTAGTTCCGCGCGCAGTTCGTCTTTCGTCACAGTGCTACCTGATTGAGTTGGGATAAATTCTGGTGAAAACGCGCTGCATCAAATCGATTGATCACGTTCGTTGAATGGGCAATGCCCGTCAAGGCATCGTTTTGGCAACAGCGTGATCAATACTTCCATGTCACAGGCGGCCACGGCACCAGATATAAACAGCTGACGTAGCTTCAGATTCCTGTTTCAGCAAGCGCACTGGCAGGGCGGTTCAATGCGAGTCTGGCGCTTGCAACGGGCAACGGCGATGGAACATCGCATTGCCGGGCAGCGGGTTCGGCAAGTAAAAAACCGAAGCGCTACTGATTGTATTATAGCGGCCGATTTGAAGAACACTATCTCCAAAGAGTTAAAAGTGGATCTTGGCGTGTGACCGTTTTGTTGCTCGAAACTTTACGCTTAACTAGAACGCCGACTGATACCACGTTGCTGCGATGCCTGTCGGACACCATTAAATCGAACAAGTTACGGTATTTGGATTGCCCCATTAAGTCCTGTGTCGAGTCGATGTAATCAGAGGTTCGTGAGTCAGCGAAAACCGGACGCCAGTGAATCGGGAGATTGACGCGGTGGATTGCGATTATCGGTCGAGCGTTCGATAATCGCCCAGAGATGGCAGGTCGGGCTTGAGCGTCAGGCGGTAGCCCTTTGTAATAGTCGCTGATCCGAGTGGGTAAAAGGACCTTGTATGAACGATCAAATGCGCAATTCCTTCACTTCAGTGGCTCCCCCCATCGTTGCTTCACCGGCCAAACGGATCCAGGCACTGACCGGCGACCCGGACTTCATGACGTCCCTGGCCCGCGGCCTGGCCGTGGTGCAAGCGTTTCAGGAGCGCAAACGGCACCTGACCATCGCCCAGATCAGCCACCGCACGGAAATTCCCCGCGCCGCCGTACGACGTTGCCTGCACACCTTGATCAAACTCGGCTACGCCACCACCGACGGCCGCACCTATTCGTTGCTGCCCAAAGTGCTGACCCTCGGCCATGCCTATGTCTCATCAACGCCGCTGGCGGTGTCCGCCCAGCCTTACCTGGACCGCATGAGCGAGCAACTGCACGAGGCCTGCAACATGGCCACGCTGGAAGGTGATGACATTCTGTACATCGCCCGCTCCGCAACCACGCAGCGGCTGATTTCGGTGGACCTGTCGGTGGGCGGGCGCTTGCCGGCCTATTGCACATCGATGGGGAGGATTCTGCTGGCCGCGCTGGATGACACGTCGCTGGGTGAATACCTCGACCACGCCGAATTGCAAGCCAAGACCAGCCGTACGATTCACACCCCCGAGGCATTGCTCGAATGCCTGCAAGAGGTGCGACAGCAAGGCTGGTGCATTGTCGACCAGGAGCTTGAGCAAGGGCTGCGTTCGATTGCCGTTCCTGTGTATGACGCTTCCGGCCAGGTGGTTGCGGCCCTCAATGTCAGCACCCATGCGGGGCGGGTCAGCCGCAATGAACTTGAACAGCGTTTCCTGCCCGGTTTGTTGAGCGCCAGCCGCGACCTCAGCGCTCAGCTGTTTGCCTAAGCTGTTCGATAAACGCACAGAGTTGCGCTTATCGAATTGACGCTGTTTCCTCCGGATCATTACTGTCGCGGCTTCGTCAGCGTCTGCTGACACCGTTCGACTGCGATCCGTGGAATAAAAATAATGAACCAGCCCCAGTCTGCTGTAGGTAACTGCCTCGATGTGCAGTCCTTCATCAATGCCCAACCCATTTCGCGCTACCAGTGGCGCGTGGTGATCCTGTGTTTCCTGATTGTCTTCCTTGATGGCCTCGACACCGCGGCCATGGGTTTCATCGCCCCGGCCCTGTCCCAGGACTGGGGTATCGACCGCGCCAGCCTTGGCCCGGTGATGAGTGCGGCGCTGATCGGCATGGTCTTCGGCGCACTGGGCTCGGGCCCGTTGGCTGACCGCTTCGGGCGAAAAGTCGTACTGGTCGGTGCGGTGCTGTTGTTCGGCGCCTTTAGCCTGGCCTCGGCCTACAGCAGCAATGTCGATCAATTGCTGGTGTTGCGTTTCCTGACCGGCCTGGGTTTGGGCGCCGGCATGCCGAACGCCACCACGCTGCTGTCGGAGTACACCCCGGAGCGCAAAAAATCCCTGCTGGTGACCAGCATGTTCTGCGGTTTCAACCTCGGCATGGCCGGCGGCGGATTTATCTCGGCCAAGCTCATTCCGGCCTTTGGCTGGCACAGCCTTCTACTGATCGGCGGAATTCTGCCACTGATCCTCGCCGTCGTTTTGCTGCTCTGGCTGCCGGAGTCGGCGCGATACCTGGTAGTGCGCAACCGCGGTACGGACAAAGTGCGCAAGGCACTGGCGCCGATTGACCCAACGGTGGTGGCCCAGGCGTCCAGCTTCAGCGTGCCGGAACAGAAAACCGTGAAGGCGCGCAATGTGTTCGCGGTGATCTTCTCCGGCACCTACAGCGTCGGCACCTTGCTGTTGTGGCTGACCTACTTCATGGGGCTGGTGATCGTTTATCTGCTGACCAGTTGGCTGCCGACGCTGATGCGTGACAGTGGCGCGAGCATGGAGCAAGCCGCCTTCATCGGCGCGCTGTTCCAGTTCGGTGGCGTGTTGAGTGCGGTGGGCGTGGGCTGGGCAATGGACCGGTTCAATCCGCACAAAGTCATCGGCATTTTCTACCTGCTGGCCGGGGTGTTTGCCTACGCGGTAGGGCAGAGCCTGGGCAACATTGCGCTGCTGGCGACCCTGGTGCTGGTGGCCGGGATGTGTGTCAACGGCGCGCAATCGGCGATGCCTTCGCTGGCTGCACGGTTTTATCCGACTCAGGGGCGGGCCACCGGGGTGTCGTGGATGCTCGGGATCGGCCGCTTCGGCGCCATCCTCGGCGCCTGGATGGGCGCGACGCTGCTGGGGCTGGGCTGGAACTTCGAGCAAGTGCTGACGGCGCTGGTGATTCCGGCGGCGCTGGCAACCACGGCGGTGGTGATCAAGGGCATGGTCAGTCATGCGGATGCGACCTGATTCCGGTTTGAAATAGTGGTGTAGCAGGAAAAGATCGCAGCCTTCGGCAGCCCCTACAGGGGAATGTGTAAATCCGTAGGAGCTGCCGCAGGCTGCGATCTTTTGGGGGCAGCCTATAAAGATAGCCAGGCAACAATATGTTCGATAATCGAACAGTTAGTCGATTATCGGATTGTTTGGCGTTTTGCACGGGCTTAACCTTCAGTCATTCCGGCGCTGCGCATCGGCGCCTTCTTCCACTGTCGGTTAATAACAAACGGGAGCCTGCCCCATGGCTGAAATCCTTTCGCTGCACGACGCGGTGAAGCAATTCGTAAACGACGGCGATACGGTCGCACTCGAAGGCTTTACCCACCTGATCCCGACGGCGGCGGGTCACGAAATCATCCGTCAGGGCAAAAAAGATCTGACCCTGGTGCGGATGACCCCTGACCTGATCTACGACCAGTTGATCGGTGCCGGTTGTGCCCGCAAGCTGATTTTCTCCTGGGGCGGCAACCCGGGTGTCGGCTCCCTGCATCGCCTGCGTGACGCTGTGGAGAAACAGTGGCCGCATGCGCTGGAGATCGAAGAACACAGCCACGCCGACCTGGCCAATGCCTACGTCGCCGGTGCTTCCGGCCTGCCGTTCGCGGTCCTGCGTGCCTACGCCGGTTCCGACTTGCCGAAGGTCAACCCGCTGATCAAATCCGTCACCTGCCCGTTCACTGGCGAAGTGCTGGCCGCCGTGCCTTCGGTGCGCCCGGACATTACCGTAATCCACGCGCAGAAAGCCGACCGCAAGGGCAACGTGCTGCTCTGGGGCATCCTCGGCGTGCAGAAAGAAGCCGCACTGGCCGCCAAGCGCTGCATCGTCACCGTTGAAGAGATCGTCGACGACCTCAATGCACCGATGAATTCCTGTGTACTGCCAACCTGGGCCTTGAGCGCTGTTTGCCACGTGCCTGGCGGCGCGCATCCGTCCTACGCCCACGGCTACAACGAGCGCGATAACCGCTTCTACCAGGCCTGGGACCCGATTGCCCGCGACCGTGAAACCTTCACCGCGTGGATCAACGAATACATCCACGGCAGCGCTGACTTCAGCGAGTTCCAGGCCAAACTGGCCGCCGCTTCGGAGGCGAAGTAATGACTTACACCACCAATGAAATGATGACCGTCGCCGCCGCTCGCCGTCTGAAGAACGGTTCGGTGTGCTTCGTCGGTATCGGCCTGCCGTCGAAAGCGGCCAACCTGGCGCGCCTGACTTCCTCGCCTGATGTCGTCCTGATCTATGAATCGGGTCCGATCGGTGCCAAGCCAAGTGTATTGCCACTGTCGATCGGTGACGGTGAGCTGGCGGAAACCGCTGACACCGTAGTCCCGACCGGCGAGATTTTCCGCTACTGGCTGCAGGGCGGGCGCATTGACGTCGGTTTCCTCGGCGCGGCGCAGGTCGACCGTTTCGGCAACATCAATACCACCGTGGTCGGTGATTACCACGCACCGAAGGTCCGACTGCCGGGCGCAGGCGGCGCGCCGGAAATTGCCGGTTCCGCCAAGAGTGTGTTGATCATCCTCAAGCAGTCGGCGCGTTCCTTCGTCGACAAACTCGACTTCATTACCTCGGTCGGCCATGGCGAGGGCGGTGATTCGCGCAAGCGTCTCGGCCTGCCAGGCGCTGGTCCGGTTGGCATCATCACCGACCTGTGCATCATGGAACCGGAGGAGGGCACCCACGAGTTCGTGGTCACCGCACTGCACCCGGGCGTGACCCGCGAGCAAGTGGTTGCTGCCACCGGTTGGGCGATTCGCTTTGCCGACCATGTTGAGCAAACGGCTGAGCCGACTGAAGTCGAACTGACCGCGCTGCGCGACCTTGAAGCCCGCACTGCCGCCGCCCACGGCCAAGCCCCCGGAGAAGCCTGATGCGTGACGTTTATATCTGCGACGCGATTCGTACCCCCATCGGCCGTTTCGGCGGTGGCCTATCGACGGTGCGTGCCGACGACCTGGCTGCCGTGCCAATCAAGGCCTTGATGGAGCGCAACCCGTCGGTGGACTGGAACGCGGTGGACGAAGTGTTCCTCGGCTGCGCCAACCAGGCTGGTGAAGACAACCGCAACGTGGCGCGCATGGCGCTGCTGCTGGCCGGCCTGCCGGAAACCATTCCCGGCGTGACCCTCAACCGCCTCTGCGCTTCAGGCATGGATGCCATCGGCACCGCGTTCCGCGCCATCGCCAGCGGCGAAATGGAGCTGGCGATTGCCGGCGGCGTCGAGTCGATGTCCCGCGCGCCGTTCGTGATGGGCAAGGCTGACGCGGCGTTTTCGCGCAACATGAAGCTCGAAGACACCACCATCGGCTGGCGCTTCATCAACCCGTTGATGAAAGCCCAGTACGGCGTGGATGCGATGCCGCAAACCGCTGACAACGTGGCGGACGATTACAAGGTGTCCCGCGCCGATCAGGACGCGTTCGCACTGCGCAGTCAACAACGCACGGCCGCCGCGCAAGCCGCAGGCTTTTTCGACGAAGAAATCGTTGAAGTGCGGATTGCCCACAAGAAGGGTGAAACCGTGGTCAGCCAGGACGAGCATCCTCGCGCCGACACCACGCTGGAAGCCCTGACCAAACTCAAGCCGGTTAACGGCCCCGACAAAACCGTCACCGCTGGCAACGCCTCGGGTGTGAACGACGGTGCCGCCGCATTGATCCTGGCCTCGGCCGAAGCCGTGAAGAAACACGGCCTGACTGCCCGCGCCAAAGTGTTGGGCATGGCCAGCGCCGGTGTTGCACCGCGGGTGATGGGCATTGGCCCGGTGCCAGCGGTGCGTAAACTGACCGAACGCCTCGGTGTGGCGGTCAGCGATTTCGATGTGATCGAACTCAACGAAGCCTTCGCCAGCCAAGGCTTGGCGGTGCTGCGTGAACTGGGGATCGCGGACGACGCGGCCCAGGTCAACCCGAACGGTGGGGCGATTGCCTTGGGTCATCCATTGGGCATGAGCGGCGCGCGACTGGTGTTGACCGCGTTGCATCAGCTGGAAAAAACCGGCGGCAAGAAAGGTCTGGCGACCATGTGCGTCGGCGTTGGCCAGGGTCTGGCTTTGGCGATCGAACGTATCTGACACGCCCCGTCGGCTAATAAGAACTGAGGAAAGTGTAATGACTGACAAGCCTGGATACCGTCGCCCGCAGGCGGGCACTCAGCCGGAATACCTGCACCCGACCTATCAATCCACCAACCTGCGCTCGCCATCCAAGCCGTTGGTGTTCCTGCCCCATTCGTTGTCGGAAATCACCGGGCCGACCATCGGCGCCGAGCGCGTCAACGAAAAGGACAGCGACCTGACCGCCCAGCACGAGGGGCAGCCACAGGGTGAGCGCATCATCATCCACGGCCGCGTGCTGGATGAAAACGGTCTGCCGGTGCCGGGGATCCTGGTGGAGATCTGGCAGGCCAACGCCGCCGGCCGCTACGCCCATGCCCGCGACCTGCACGACGCACCGCTGGACCCGAATTTCACCGGTACCGGCCGTACCGTGACCGACGCCGATGGCTGGTATCAGTTCCAGACCATCAAGCCCGGCGCTTATCCATGGGGCAATCACCACAATGCCTGGCGCCCGGCACATATCCACTTCTCGCTGTTCGGGCCGAGCATCCTGACGCGCCTGGTGACGCAGATGTATTTCCCCGGCGACCCGCTGCTGGCCTATGACCCGATCTACAACTGCGTGCCCGATACCAGTGCCAAGGAGCGCTTGATCGCCACGTTCGATCTGGAAAAAACCATCCCTTCCTATGCCCTCGGTTATCGCTGGGACATCGTTTTGCGCGGCCGCGACGCCACGCCGATGGAGAAATAAGATGACGCTGACTGCGACCACGTCCCACACCGTCGGGCCGTACTACCACATCGGCCTGACCTGGCTGAACCGCGAAAACCTGACCGTCGAACAAACCCTGGGCGAGCGCGTGGCGATCACCGGGCAAGTGGTCGATGGCAATGGCGACATCGTCAACGACGCGATGCTGGAAGTCTGGCAGGCCAACGCCGCTGGCAAGTATGACCACCCGGAGGACGACCAGGACAAACCCCTGGACCCGAACTTCGAAGGTTTTGGCCGGGTGCCGGTGGATGCCGAAGGGCGTTTCCGTTTCACCACCATCAAGCCGGGTACGGTTGAGGGGCTCAAAGGCACGACTCAGGCGCCGCACCTGGTGGTACTGGTGTTTGCTCGTGGCCTGGTGAAGCACTTGCTGACGCGGATTTACTTTGATGGTGAGGCGGCGAACGTGAATGATCCGTTGCTGGAGTGCGTGCCGGCCGAGCGCCGCAATACGCTGCTGGCGAAGCAGGATGCGTCGGGTGTTTATCAGTGGAACGTGATTCTGCAGGGTACCGATGCCGAGACGGTGTTCTTCGACTATTAAGTGAACACCGCAAAACCTGTGGGAGCGAGCTTGCTCGCGATGACTTAGTCACATCCAGCATAAATGGTGACTGATCTGACGCATTCGCGAGCAAGCTCGCTCCCACAGGGATATGTGTATCGCTGATGCATCTGCAGAACGGGATTGTTGCAAAGTGTGTCTAGACTCTCACTGTCCCCATTGAGTGAAAAAACAATGACAACACCCACAGCTCCTATAGCTCTTTATACGGGCGAAGAACGCAGCAAGCGGATCTTCGCCATTGTCGGTGCCTCGTCGGGCAACCTGGTCGAATGGTTCGACTTCTACGTCTATGCCTTCTGTGCGATCTATTTCGCGCCGGCCTTTTTTCCGTCCGATAACCCCACCGTGCAGTTGGTCAACACCGCTGGCGTGTTCGCCGCCGGGTTCCTGATGCGGCCGATTGGTGGCTGGATTTTCGGGCGGTTGGCGGACAAGCACGGGCGCAAGAATTCGATGTTGATCTCGATTCTGATGATGTGCTTCGGCTCGTTGCTTATCGCCTGCCTGCCGACCTACAACAGCATCGGGGTCTGGGCGCCGGTGCTGTTGCTGTTCGCCCGTTTGCTGCAAGGCTTGTCGGTGGGCGGTGAGTACGGCACTACCGCGACCTACATGAGTGAAGTAGCGCTCAAGGGCCAGCGCGGTTTCTTCGCCTCGTTCCAGTACGTGACCCTGATCGGCGGTCAGTTGCTCGCGGTGTCGCTGGTGGTGATCCTGCAACAGTTCCTCACCGAAGATGACCTGCGTGCCTACGGCTGGCGGATTCCCTTCGTGGTGGGGGCCATGGCGGCGCTGGTTTCGCTGTATCTGCGTCGTTCGCTGAAAGAAACCACCAGCAAGGCAATGCGCGAAAACAAGGACGCTGGCAGCATCAGCGCTCTGTTTCGCGACCATAAAGCCGCGTTCATCACCGTACTCGGTTACACCGCCGGTGGTTCGCTGATTTTCTACACCTTCACCACGTACATGCAGAAGTACCTGGTGAATACCGCCGGCATGCCGGCCAAGACCGCCAGTTACATCATGACCGGCGCGCTGTTCCTCTATATGTGCATGCAGCCGATTTTCGGCATGCTCGCCGACAAGATCGGCCGGCGTAACTCGATGCTCTGGTTCGGCGCCCTCGGCACGCTGTTCACCGTGCCGATCCTGTTGAGCCTGAAAAGTGTCAGCAGTCCGTTCCTGGCCTTTGTGTTGATTACCCTGGCGCTGGTGATCGTCAGTTTCTACACCTCGATCAGCGGTTTGGTAAAAGCCGAAATGTTCCCGCCGCAAGTACGTGCCTTGGGCGTTGGCCTGGCGTATGCGGTGGCGAATGCGATCTTCGGTGGTTCGGCGGAGTATGTGGCCCTGAGCCTCAAGGCCGTAGGCATGGAAAACTCCTTCTACTGGTACGTCACGGTGATGATGGCGGTGGCATTCCTGTTCAGCCTGCGCCTGCCGAAACAGGCGAAGTATCTGCAGCAAGACCTTTGATCTTCACGCGCGGGTCGCAAAGGCCCGCGCCTTCAGGAACTGTTTATGAACCAGCGACCGGGCAATCAATTGTTCGATGCCTATTTCACTGCCCGCGATATGCGCGACGTGTTCTGCGATCAGGGCCGGGTCCAGGCCATGCTCGATTTCGAAGCGGCACTGGCCCGGGCCGAAGCGCGGGTCGGGATGATTCCGTCGAGTGCTGTCGCGCCGATTGAAGCGGCTTGCCGTGCCGGGCTTTACGACTTTGCGGCGTTGGGCGAGGCGATTGCCACGGCGGGTAACTCGGCGATTCCGTTGGTCAAGGCGCTGGGCAAACAGATCGCGGCCACCGATGCCGAGGCCGAGCGATATGTGCATCTGGGCGCGACCAGCCAGGATGTGATGGACAGCGGCCTGGTGCTGCAACTGCGCCGCGCACTGGAGCTGATCGAAAGCGATCTGGCGCAACTGGGCCAAACCCTTGCGACGCAGGCCCAACGTTATGCGGCCACGCCGCTGGCTGGGCGCACCTGGTTGCAACACGCAACGCCGGTCACCCTCGGCATGAAAATCGCTGGCTGGCTGGGGGCGGTGACGCGCAGTCGCCAACGCTTGGCCGAACTCAAGCCGCGTCTGCTGGTGCTGCAATTCGGCGGTGCGTCCGGAACCCTTGCGGCCCTTGGCGACCAGGCCATGCCTATTGCCCGGGCGCTGGCCGAGGAACTGCAACTGACCTTGCCCGATCAGCCGTGGCACACCCAGCGCGATCGCGTGGTGGAGTTCGGCGCCGCGCTCGGCCTGATCGCCGGCAGTCTCGGCAAACTCGGGCGCGATATCAGCCTGTTGATGCAAACCGAGGCTGCCGAAGTGTTCGAGCCTTCGGCGCCGGGCAAGGGCGGTTCCTCGACCATGCCGCACAAGCGCAATCCGGTGGGCGCGGCGGTGTTGATCGGCGCGGCGACGCGTGTGCCGGGTCTATTGTCGACGCTGTTCAGCGCCATGCCCCAGGAGCACGAGCGCAGCCTCGGCCTGTGGCATGCCGAGTGGGAAACCCTGCCGGAGATCTGCTGCCTGGTGTCGGGCAGCCTGCAGCAAGCGCTGTTGATCGCCCAAGGGCTGGAAGTGGATGCCGAGCGCATGGCTCGCAATCTCGATTTGACCCAAGGCCTGGTGCTCGCCGAAGCGGTGAGCATCGTCCTCGCGCAACGAGTCGGCCGCGATACCGCGCACCATCTGCTGGAGCAATGCTGCAAACGCGCCGTGGCCGAACAACGTCACCTGCGAGCGGTCCTCGGCGACGAGCCGCAAGTGACTGCCGAGCTGTCGGCCGCCGAACTCGATCATCTGCTGGACCCCGCCCATTACCTCGGCCAGGCGAAAACCTGGGTTGAGCGCGCGGTGGCTGAACATTCTGCATTGACTGCCTGAAGGAGACTGCTGTGGCTTTTGTACAACTCGCCGAGGGCGAACTGCATTACCAACTCGATGGACCGGTCGATGCGCCGGTGCTGGTGCTGTCCAATTCCCTGGGCACCGACCTGCACATGTGGGACGCGCAGATCCCGGCGTTCTCCGAGCATTTTCGCGTGTTGCGTTTCGACACCCGCGGCCATGGTCAGTCATTGGTGACGCCGGGGCCTTATAGCATCGAGCAACTGGGCCACGACGTGCTCGCCTTGCTGGATGCCTTGCACATCGAGCGCGCGCATTTCTGCGGTTTGTCCATGGGCGGGCTGATTGGCCAGTGGCTGGGGATCAATGCCGGCGAACGCCTGAACAAGCTGATCGTGTGCAACACCGCGGCGAAAATCGGCGATCCGTCGGTGTGGAACCCGCGCATCGAAACCGTTCTGCGTGATGGCTCGGCGGCCATGGTTGCCCTGCGCGATGCGTCGATTGCACGCTGGTTCACCCCGGATTTCTCTGCAGCTAATCCAGCGGCGGCCAAGCAGATTACCGACATGCTGGCGGCGACTTCGCCTGAAGGTTATGCGGCCAATTGCGCGGCAGTGCGTGATGCTGACTTCCGCGATCAGCTGTCCTCGATCAAGGTGCCGCTGTTGGTGGTTGCCGGAACTGAAGACGCAGTCACGCCGCCATCCGGTGGGCACTTCATTCAGGAACACGTGCCGGGCGCCGAGTACGCCGAGTTCTATGCGGCGCACTTGTCCAACGTCCAGGCCGGCGCTGCGTTCAGCGAGCGGGTACTGGCGTTTTTGTCGGCTCATTAAGGGGATTGTTGTGGACGAGAAACAACGTTACGACGAGGGCATGAAAGTCCGTCGCGCGGTACTGGGCGACGCCCACGTCGACCGCAGCCTGACAACCCTGACCGAGTTCAACTCGGAGTTCCAGGAAATGATCACCCGTCACGCCTGGGGCGACATCTGGACGCGTCCGGGCCTGCCGCGCCATACCCGCAGCCTGATCACCATAGCCATGCTGATCGGCATGAACCGCGAGGGCGAACTCAAGTTGCACCTGCGCGCTGCCGCCAACAACGGCGTCAGCCGTGGCGAGATCAAGGAAGTGATCATGCAGAGCGCAATCTACTGCGGGATTCCGGCGGCCAATGCGACGTTCCATTTGGCTGAATCGGTGTGGGATGAGTTGGGGGTTGAGTCGCGGGAGTAAGCGGTAAAACGGTGAACAACCTGTGGGAGCGAGCTTGCTCGCGATGGCGGTGTAACAGTCAATGTAGATGTTGAATGTTACGACCTCATCGTCGGAACGCCGCCCGGAGCAAGCTCGCTCCCACATTTGTTTTGTGTTTACAGCAAGCTGATCGGATAGCTGATGATCAAGCGGTTTTCATCGAACTCGTTGTTGCTGTAATCCCGGCGCATGGTCGAGTTACGCCATTTCAGGTTCAGGTCCTTCAGCGCACCGCTTTGCACGGTGTAGCCCAGTTCCGATTCACGTCCCCATTCCTTGCCATCGGTGATGCTGCCGGTGTGCACGTTGTCGCCACTGATATAGCGGTTCATCAGGGTCAGGCCCGGTACGCCGAGGGCGACGAAGTTGTAGTCGTGGCGCACTTGCCAGGATTTCTCTTGGGCATTGTCGTAGCTGGAGTTGTAGCTATCGTTGGCCAGGGTGCCGCCGCTGGTGCCGTTGACCCGCATCCAGGCATTGTCCCCCGTGAGTTTTTGCAGGCCGACGTAGAACGTGTTGCCGCCGTATTTGGCCGAGAACAAGCCGTACATGGTTTTGTTGTCCAGCTCACCGGCCCGGGCGCTGCCGTCATCCTTGCCATAGAAGAATCCAAGGTTGGCGCCCAGGGTCCAGTCACCAAGCGGTTGGCTGTGGATCAGGTTGACGAATTGCTGGCTGTAGATGTCCTTGAGCTCGGCATTCCACAGACCGATCTGGGTGCGCTTGTCGTTGAACACGTACTCGCCGCCCTGGAAGTTGAAACGGTCGGAGGTGAACGCGGCTTTGCCGGTCATCGACATGTCGTTCATGCTGCTGTCGTCGCGTGGGCTGTTCTGGCGGAACTGGCCGCCGTAGAGCGTCAGGCCATTGATTTCCTTCGACGTGATCTGGCCGCCGCGGAAGGTTTGCGGCAGCGAACGGCCGTCGTCGGAGCGCAGGATTGGCAGCACTGGCATCCACTCGCCGACCTTGACTTCGGTCTGCGACAGCTTGGCCTTGAACGCCACGTTGGTGCGGCCGAAGTTGTCTGCCGGGCGACCGTCGTGGTCCAGCGGCAGCAGTTGCGTGCCGCCGGTGCCTTTGCCGCCATCAAGCTTCACCGAATACAAACCGAGCACATCCATGCCGAACCCGACGGTGCCCTGGGTGAACCCGGATTTGGCGTCGAGGATGAAACTTTGCGTCCACTCTTCAGCCTTGCCCTGGGCCTTGGCCGGGTTGGTGAAGTTGCGGTTGATGTAGAAGTTGCGCAGGTTCAGGTTGACCTTGGCCCCTTCGACAAAACCCGACTCCTCGGCGCTGGCGGGCAGGGCCGCGCTGGCCAGGGCGGCGGCGATCAGGCTGGGAACGAAATACTGCGCGGTGGAAGACGTCATGAGCTCGGGTCTCTCTAATTCTTGGGGATGAAACGGGGTGATGCCGCAACCCGGGGTTGCAGACGAATATTCGAAATCAGCACAAAACGAAGCAGGTCAGCCGGAGAGGGCAGGGCGCGGGGGCATGGTGTCGAACCTGTTGTTATTGGTTTTGTGGTTCGGATGGTGTGGGAAATGTACTGGATGGTTCAATTGCTAAAGGCGGTTTTTGGGCGATTATCGAACAGCAAAAGATCGCAGCCTTCGGCAGCTCCTACAAGGGAACGCGAATTTCCGCGTAGGAGCTGCCGAAGGCTGCGATCTTTTGATTTTAGCCAACAAAAAGCCCACCAACCGGTGGGCTTCGTGTTTTCACAGCGCTATCAGAAGTACTTCATCTTCGGCGCTTCTTCTTTCAACGGCTCGTTCTTCGCCGTCTGTTCGTTCCAGCCACCACCCAGGGCCTTGTACAGGTTGACCTGGCTGACCAGCTGCGCCAGACGGTCGGTGATCAACACCTGTTGCGCACTGAACAGCTGACGCTGGGCATCGAGGAAGGTCAGGTTGCTGTCGACACCGATGCGGTAACGACGCTCGGCCAGGCGGTAGTAGTCCTGGTTGGCACTGACGAAATCTTTCTGTGCCTGCAACTGCTGGACGTAGGTCTGGCGGGCAGCCAGGCCGTCGGCGACTTCCTGGAAGGCCGTTTGAATGGACTTCTCGTAGTTCGCCACGCCGATGTCTTTCTGGATTTTCGAGTAATCCAGGCTGGCGCTCAGGGCGCCGGCGTTGAAGATCGGCAGGTTGATCTGCGGCTGGAACAGCCACGTGCCCGAACCACCCTTGAACAGACCGGACAGGTCCGGGCTCAAGGTCCCCGCATTGGCCGTGAGGCTGATGCTCGGGAAGAACGCAGCCCGCGCCGCGCCGATGTTGGCGTTGGCAGCCTTCAGGTTGTACTCGGCCTGAAGGATGTCCGGACGACGATGCAGCAAGTCCGACGGCAGGCCGGGCGGCACGTCGCTCAGCAGGTCGTCGTCAAGCGGTTTGGCCGCTTGCAGGTTGGCCGGGATACCGGTGCCGAGCAGCAGCACCAGGATGTTCTCGTCCTGGGCGACCTGACGGGTGTACTTGGCCAGTTGCGCACGGGCGTTTTCCACCGAGGTGCGCGACTGCGCCAGGTCCAGGGCCGAGGCGACCCCGACCTCGTTGCTGCGGGCGGTGAGCTTGTAGCTCTCCTCGAAGGCGGCCAGGGTGTCCTGGGTCAGCTTGTACAGTTCCTTGTCGGCCTGCCAGGTCAGGTAGGCATTGGCCACGCTGGCCACCAGGCTGATTTGCGTGCTGCGGCGGCCTTCTTCGGTGGCGAAGTACTTCTGCAGCGCCTCTTCGTTCAGGCTGCGAACCCGACCGAACAGGTCGAGTTCATAGGCGCTGACCCCGACCGTGGCCGAGTAGGAACTGACGATGCCCGACTGACCTGTTTGCGAGGAGTTTTCCGGAACCCGCTGGCGGCTGCCGGTGCCGTTGGCCGAGACGGCCGGGAACAGATCGGCACGGGAGATGCGGTATTGAGCCGCGAACGCGTCGATGTTCAGGGCCGCGACACGCAGGTCACGGTTGTTTTCCAGGGCCACCTGGATCAGCTGTTGCAACGCCGGGTCATGGAAAAACTGCTTCCAGCCCTGCTCGGCAGCGGCTTGCGCCGGTGCCTGGGCCGGCGAGTACGCCAGGCCCTGCGGGTACTGGCCCGCCACCGGCGCTTCGGGCTGCTGATAATCAGGTATCAGCGAGCAGCCACCGAGCACGAAGGCGGCGACTGCCAGGGAGAGTAGCGACTTGCTCATTAGCCAGCCTCTTTAGGAGTTTCAGTAGCGTCATCCTGGTCGGCGATTTTGCGCTGGCCTATGGACGACACGGTGACGAAGAACAGCGGGACCCAGAAGATTGCCAGCACAGTCGCCGTGATCATACCGCCGATCACGCCGGTACCGATTGCATGCTGGCTACCGGAACCTGCGCCCGTGGATATCGCCAGTGGTACCACACCCAGAACGAAGGCGAGCGAGGTCATGATGATCGGTCGCAAACGCATGCGGCACGCCTCGATCGCCGCATCGCGCAGGCTACGCCCTTGTTCGTGCAGTTCCTTGGCAAATTCGACAATCAGAATGGCGTTTTTCGCCGCCAGACCGATAGTCGTCAACAAACCTACCTGGAAGTACACGTCGTTGGACAAACCGCGCAGGCTGGTAGCCATCAGTGCACCGATGATCCCCAGCGGCACTACCAACATCACCGCGATCGGAATCGACCAGCTTTCATACAACGCCGCCAGGCACAGGAACACCATCAGCAGCGACAGGGCGTACAGCGCCGGCGCTTGCGAACCGGACAGACGTTCTTCGTACGACAGGCCGGTCCAGGAAATACCGACACCCGCCGGCAGTTTCTTGGCAATGGCTTCGACTTCGAGCATGGCTTCACCGGTGGAATAGCCTGGCGCCGGGGCACCGAGGATTTCCATCGCTTCCACGCCGTTGTAGCGGGCCAGTTTCGGCGAACCGTAAATCCACTCGCCCTTGGCGAACGCCGAGAACGGAACCATGGTGCCGACGCTATTGCGCACGTACCACTTCTGCAGGTCTTCAGGGCCCATTCGAGCGCCTGGCTGGCCTTGCACGTAAACCTTCTTCACCCGACCACGGTCGATGAAGTCGTTGACGTAGCTACTGCCCAGGGCAATCGACAGGGTGTTGTTGATGTCGGCGATGGTAATGCCCAGGGCACTGGCCTTCTCGTCATCGATTTCCAGCTGGTATTGCGGTTCGTCGTTGAGGCCGTTCGGACGCACTTGAGTCAGAATCTTGCTTTGTGCGGCCATACCGAGGAACTGGTTACGCGCTTGCATCAGTTTTTCGTGGCCGATACCGGCGCGGTCCTGCAGGAACACGTCGAAACCGGTGGCGTTACCCAGTTCCAGTACCGCCGGTGGCGCGAAGGCGAACACCATGGCATCGCGGAAGGTGAAGAAGTGCTGCTGGGCACGGGCCGCCACCTTGAACACGTTGTTGTCGGCGTTACGTTCGTCCCAAGGTCTGAGCATGATGAACGCCATACCCGAACTCTGGCCACGGCCGGCGAAGTTGAAGCCGGTCACGGTAAACACCGAGTTCACCGCATCGCCTTCACCGCCATCCTTGCCCGGACGCAGCAGGAATTCACGCATTTCGTCCACGACCACCTGGGTACGCTGGGACGTCGAACCGGCCGGGGTCTGCACCTGGGCGAACAGTACACCCTGGTCTTCCTCAGGCAGGAACGCTGTTGGTATGCGGGCGAACAGCCAGATCATGCCAACCACGATCAGCAGATACGCCAGCAGATACGGGATCTTGCGCTGCAGGATATTGCCGACACCGCGTTCGTAGCTGCGAACGCCGCGGTCGAAATTGCGGTTGAACCAGCCAAAGAAACCGCGTTTCGGGGTGCCGTGCTCGCCTTTCGGAATCGGCTTGAGCATGGTCGCGCAAAGCGCCGGGGTGAAGATCAGTGCAACCAGTACCGACAGGGCCATGGCCGAGACGATGGTGATCGAGAACTGCTTGTAGATCACACCGGTGGAACCGCTGAAGAACGCCATGGGCAGCAGAACCGCCGACAGCACCAGGGCGATACCGACCAGTGCGCCCTGGATCTGGCCCATGGATTTCTTGGTGGCTTCCTTGGGTGACAGGCCTTCTTCACTCATCACCCGTTCGACGTTTTCCACCACGACGATGGCGTCGTCCACCAGCAAACCGATGGCCAGCACCATACCGAACATGGTCAGGGTGTTGATGCTGAAACCGGCGGCCGCGAGGATCCCGAATGTACCGAGCAATACCACCGGCACGGTCATCGTGGTGATGATGGTGGCACGGAAGTTCTGCAGGAACAGGAACATCACCAGGAACACCAGCGCGACCGCTTCGACCAGGGTGTGAACCACGCCCTTGATCGATTCCGTTACTACCGGAGTGGTGTCATACGGGAACACCACTTCCATCCCTTGCGGGAAGAACGGTTTGAGGCTGTCGATGGTCGCGCGCAGGGCCTTGGCGGTATCCAGAGCGTTGGCACCGGTGGCCAGTTTCACCGCCAGACCGGAAGCCGGGGCGCCGTTAAACTGGGCGTTGATGCTGTAGTTCTCACCACCCAGACCGACTTCGGCAACATCTTTCAAGCGAACCTGGGAACCGTCCTTGTTGACCTTGAGCAGGATCTTGTCGAATTGCTCCGCGGTCTGCAGGCGGGTCTTGCCGATGATCGTCGCGTTCAACTGGGTGCCGGGCAGGGCCGGCAGGCCGCCGAGTTGGCCGGAGGACACCTGGACGTTTTGCGCAGCGATGGCGGTTTTGACGTCGATCGGGGTCAGGTTGTAGTTGTTCAACTTGGCCGGGTCGAGCCAGATACGCATGGCGTACTGGGAACCGAACACCTGGAAGTCGCCGACACCGGCGGTCCGCGAGATCGGGTCCTGCATGTTCGACACAATGTAGTTGGACAGGTCGTCCTTGGTCATGCTGCCGTCACGCGACACCACGCCGATCACCAACAGGAAGTTCTTCACCGCCTTGGTGACGCGGATACCTTGCTGTTGCACTTCTTGCGGCAGCAGCGGGGTGGCCAGGTTCAGCTTGTTCTGGACCTGAACCTGCGCAGTGTCGGAGTTGGTGCCTTGCTCGAAGGTCGCGGTAATGGTCATGGTGCCGTCGGAGTTACTTTCCGACGAGACATAACGCAGGTTGTCGATACCGTTGAGCTGTTGCTCGATCACCTGAACCACGGTGTCCTGTACCGTTTGCGCCGAAGCACCCGGGTAGGCCACGGAGATGGCGATCGCTGGAGGCGCAATGCTCGGGTACTGGTTGATCGGCAGTCTGAGGATCGATAGTGCCCCGACCAACATGATCACCAGGGCAATTACCCAGGCGAAAATCGGACGGTCGATAAAAAATTTCGACATGGTTTACTCCCCTTTGCCGCCAGAGGCTTTATCAGCTGCCTGGGCGGGGGCCGGGTTCGTTACGGCTACGTTGGTCGCTTCACTGGCCTTGACTTCGATGCCGGGTTTGACGAATTGCAGACCTTCGGTGATCAGGCGATCGCCGGCCTTCAGACCGTCTTCGATCAGCCATTGGTTACCGACGGTGCGGTTGGCCTTGAGTTGACGCAGTTCGACCTTGTTGTCCGGGCCGACAACCAGTGCGGTCGGCGTACCTTTGAGGTCGCGGGTCACGCCTTGCTGCGGGGCCAGGATCGCCGCGCTGTTCACACCGGCCAGCAACTTGGCGTGCACGAACATGCCAGGCAGAAGGGTGTGATCAGGGTTCGGGAAAATCGCGCGCAGGGTGACGGAACCGGTGGTCTGGTCAACCGAGATTTCGGAGAACTCCAGCTTGCCGTCCTGCTTGTACTCGCTGCCGTCTTCGAGGGTCAGCTTGACCGAGGCTGCGTTATCGCCAGCCTTTTGCAGGCGACCGCTTTCCAGCTCGCGGCGCAGTTGCAACAGCTCGACCGAGGACTGCGTCACGTCGACGTAGATCGGGTCGATTTGCTGAATCACCGCCATCGCGTCGACTTGGGCATTGCTGACCAGCGCGCCTTCGGTCACCGAGGAACGGCCGATGCGGCCGGTCAGCGGGGCATAGACCTTGGTGTAGCGCACGTTGATCTGCGCGGTTTGCAGCGCGGCTTCCGATTGCAGGCGATTGGCCACGGCGGTGTCGTATTCCTGACGGCTTACGGCTTGTTCGTCGACCAATTGCTTGTAGCGGTCGGAAATCGACTTGGTCGAACGCAGGTTGGCTTCGGCGCTGGCGAGCGTTGCTTCATAGATCGACGGGTCGATCTGATAGAGCTGCTGGCCGGCCTTGACGTCACTGCCTTCCTTGAACAGGCGCTTGAGAATGATGCCGTTGACCTGCGGGCGGACTTCGGCAATGCGGAACGCACTGGTACGGCCGGGCAGATCGGATGTCAGGGTGAAAGCTTGCGGTTGCAGAGTCACGACGCCGACCTGAGGCGGTGGGGCGGCCGGTGCTGCCTCTTCCTTTTTGCATCCGCTGAGTAGCGATGCCAGGGCGACGGCGGCGACCAGAGCGGTAACAGCTGGCTTGAATTGCATGAAAATCCTCGGGTCAGGCGCGCAAGGAGCGCACTAGAAAGGTGGAAGGTTGAAAAGTGTTTGCCGAGTGGATAAGTAGCTTGCTAAGGAATATACTTACGTACATGGCTGTTTGTAAATACCCAGGCTGCGTATCAACGTCGTTACACCGGCCGTTACACAAGCCGTTGAAAGGTTGAAATTGTAGGCCGGGGACGCCCCCCCAGAACGTTCGCCCCACTTTTATTCAGCTGATGTTCAGGCATCGCTGAAGCACCCTGATTGAGGTTGTACTGCCATGGTCCGTCGTACCAAAGAGGAAGCTCAGGAAACCCGCGCGCAAATTCTCGTGGCGGCCGAAAAGGCTTTTTTCGAGCGAGGCGTGGCGCGCACGACCCTGGCGGACATCGCGACCCTGGCCGGCGTCACTCGAGGGGCCATTTACTGGCATTTCAGCAACAAGGCGGATCTGGTGCAGGCCATGCTCGACACCTTGCATGAGCCGCTGGAAGAAATGGCCAAGGCCAGCGAGAGCGAAGACGAACTCGATCCCCTGGGCTGCATGCGCAAACTGTTGATTCATTTGTTTCATCAAATTGCGCTGGACCCGAAAACCCGACGCATCAATGAGATTCTTTTTCATAAGTGCGAATTCACCGATGAAATGTGCGACCTGCGCCAACAACGGGTATCAGCCAGCCTCGAATGCAATGTGCGGATCGGCCTGGCCCTGAGTAATGCCGTGAATCGCGGCCAGTTGCCGAAAAACCTCGACACCGCCCGCGCCGCGATCAGCTTGCATGCTTATATTGACGGCATCCTGTACCAGTGGTTGCTGGCCCCTGACAGTTTTGAATTGCACGCCGAAGCCGAGCGTTGGGTCGATACGGGGCTGGATCTGTTGCGCTTCAGCCCCAGCCTGCGCAAATAAAGCAAAATGCGTAATCGGCGTCTTGTGTGTCAACCGTTGAAGCCGAAGATGAACAGTTCTTCACGCGCCCTTCGACAATGGGGTGCTTTTATATACTTACACTCGGCAGGTTGACAGGTTGCAAGCTCAGTAATTTGTAGGGAATTTGTGTCGAGCTTGCATGGGGAGTGAACCTCGTGCGGGTATCCCTACTGAAAAAAATGAACCCCAGCTTTGCGAGCCGGGGCTTGGAGTGGCCGAAGAAAAACATAGCAAGCTGACCTGATGCGTTTTTTCACCGGCGTCTTTTTTGTCTGACCAATATCAACCGACTCTCAAGTCGACGCTAAAACTGAAGGGCGCCTCTTCATTTTTTTTTGTGATGTCGGCAGTGACTTTATATGAGCTGTTGCTGTTGCCGGATCGCGTTGTTGTTTTTGACCAGTTCGGTTTCAGGTTTGGATGCAGGACGCCGAACCCCACCGAAACTGTCAGCTGAATAGCTAACGTAAGAATTAATCCATCTTCGGTAGTGTATGAGAACTTTTGCAGGATCGGGGCGAACTGTCTTTTGTTGTAATGCAGTCCATTGCTGGAGAAATCCCGAAAGTATGGAAGTTCGAGGGTTTGCTCGTCGTACGCTTCGATGTCGAAAGCTGATAGCGACGTTCCGGTCAAATCCCAGCCTGCTTTCAGGAGCCGGATCGGGCCATCGGTGTTGTTGGAAATGTTGATGGTCATTACGGTGTATTGATTGGGGTACCTAGTGGCTGAGTAAAAAACACTGGTCTCTCCAAGTTCAAGTTCTGTGCGTGCAATGATGTGGGGGACGTGTAGCGGACCATTGTTTTTCATGTTGTTAATCCTTAAGAGTTTTAGTGAGGCTTTCCATAGCGCTCGATCTATTTTGGCGAGGCGTTGTAAAGTATTAGATTTTTTTTTGAGTTTGTCCGGGGTTTAATTGTATTTTTATATGGATGTACGTATGGGTGTGATGCAGGTTTAGATGGCGGGTAAGTTGTTAGGGCTTTCGGTATGACAAGCGGTTTTTGGCATGTTTAAAGCAAAAAAGCCCGACGTCAAAAATGCCGGGCGATTCGAGTTTTCGCAGTCTTACAAGGTTGGATAGTCGATGTAACCGACCGGGCCCTTGGCGTAGAACAGTTCCGGACGTGCGTCGTTCAACGGCGCGTCGGCCTGCAAACGTGCCGGCAGGTCAGGGTTGGCAATGAAAGGTACGCCGAAGGCGACTGCATCGGCCTTGCCGCTGGCGAGCAACGCGTTGGCGCTGTCCTTGGTGAAACGCTCGTTGGCAATGTATGGGCCGCCGAAGGCTTCCTTGAGTTGTGGGCCGAGGCTGTCGGCACCTTCTTTCTCACGCGAGCAGATGAAGGCAATGCCACGCTTGCCCAGTTCGCGAGCAACGTAGGTGAAGGTTTCGGCCAGGTTGTCGTCACCCATGTCATGCAAGTCGGCGCGTGGCGACAGGTGCACGCCCACACGGCCGGCACCCCAGATTTCGATCGCTGCATCGGTTACTTCCAGCAGCAGGCGGGCACGGTTTTCCAGGGAGCCGCCGTAGTTGTCGGTGCGCTGGTTGGTGCTGCTTTGCAGGAACTGGTCGAGCAGGTAACCGTTGGCGGCATGGATTTCCACACCATCGAAGCCGGCAGCCTTGGCGTTCTCGGCACCGACGCGGTAAGCGTCGACGATGTCGGCGATTTCAGCGGTTTCCAGGGCGCGCGGCACCGGGAAGTCGGCCAACGGACGCACCAGGCTGACGTGACCCTTTGGCTGGATGGCGCTCGGGGCGACCGGGGCTTCATCGTTCAGGTACAAACCGTGGGAAATGCGACCCACATGCCACAGTTGCAGGAAGATCTTGCCGCCCGCGCCGTGGATAGCCTTGGTCACGTTGGACCAGCCACGCACCTGATCGTTGGACCAGATGCCCGGGGTGTCCGGGTAGCCGACACCCATCGGCGTCACCGAAGTGGCTTCGCTGAGGATCAGCCCGGCGGAGGCACGTTGCACGTAGTACTCGGCCATCAGCGCGTTGGGCACGCGACCTTCGTCGGCGCGGCAGCGGGTCAGCGGCGCCATGATGATGCGGTTGGCCAACTCGAGGTCGCCCAGCTTGATCGGATCGAAAATAGTCGTCATTTAAAGCAACCCTCGTGAGGTAATGGTTGATCAGTTGGTAGCAGGGGCCAGATCGGGATTGCCGCTCTGACGGAAAGTAATCAGGGTCACCAGCAGGGCGAGTACCGCCAGTACGGCTGCCGCGAGGGGCACGCTGGTCAGGCCGAAGCCGTGGGCAATCACGCTGCCGCCGACCCAGGCACCCAAGGCGTTGCCGATGTTGAAAGCGCCGATGTTCAGGGTCGACACCAGGTTCGGTGCGGCCTTGCCGAAGGTCACCACGTTCACTTGCAGCGCCGGTACCGCGGCGAAGCACGCGGTGGCCCAGAGGAACAGGGTGATTTCGGTCGGGATCAGCGCAACGCTGGTCCAGGTCAGCACGGTGGACACCACGGCCATGGTGACGAACACGCCGATCAGCGTCGCGGCCATGCCTTTGTCGGCCAGCTTGCCGCCAATGATGTTGCCGACCGTCAGGCCCAGGCCGATGAGCATCAGGGTCCAGGTCACGCCACGGGGCGAGACGCCGGTGACTTCGCCGAGCAGCGGCGCGACATAGGTGAACAGGGTGAACACCGAGGCGGCGAACAGTGCAGTCATGCTCAGGGACAGCCAGATGCCGCCGCCCTTGAGTGCGGCCAGTTCGGCGCGCATGTCGAGTTTTTCTTCATCACGCTTGGCCGGCAGGAAGCGGATCAAACCGATCAGTGCGATCACACCGATTACCGTCACGGCCCAGAAGGTCGAACGCCAGCCGGCTTCCTGACCGAGGGCGGTGCCCAGCGGTACGCCGAGGACGTTGGCCAGGGTCAGGCCGGTGAACATCAGGGCCACGGCCGAAGCGCGTTTGTTCGCAGGCACCAGGCCGGCGGCTACCACTGAACCGATACCGAAGAAGGCGCCATGGCACAGGGCGGTGACCACACGGGCGAACATCAGCACGTTGTAGTCGCCGGCCACTGCGCAAAGCAGGTTGCCGACAATGAAAATGCCCATCAATGCCACCAAAGCGGCCTTGCGCGGCAGTTTGGCGGTCGCCAGCGCCATGAACGGCGCGCCGATGGCCACGCCCAGGGCGTAACCGGTCACCAGCCAGCCGGCACCGGGAATCGACACACCGAGGTCGGCCGCCACATTGGGCAGCAGGCCCATGATGACGAACTCGGTGGTGCCGATGGCGAAGGCGCTCAAGGCCAAAATAAGTAGCGAGAGGGGCATGGGAAATTTCCTTATCGGCTGGCTGACGTTAAGGGTCAGAGCTCTTTACTGAAGGTTTTGAGGAACTCCTGGATGGTTTCCTCGTTGCGTTTGAAGAAGTGCCACTGGCCGACTTTGCGGCTGCTGATCAGGCCGGCGCGTTGCAGGGTCGCCAGGTGTGCGGACACCGTGGACTGCGACAGGCCGCAACGTTGATCGATCTGCCCGGCGCAAACGCCGTGCTCGTTGCTATGGGACTGGTCGGGAAATTCGACGGTCGGGTCCTTGAGCCAGTGCAGGATTTCTCGCCGTACTGGGTGTGCCAGGGCTTTTATTATTTCGTCGAGATTGATGGTCATGATGTGGGCTCGTGATGTTTAAAACGCTATATCGCGATGAGGCGAACTTTAAATCGGTATTTCGCGATATACAAATATGATTTGGCTCTGACCAACTCACATTTCGGTATATCGAGTTATAACGATATATTGAGTGTAACAAGACAAGGGGGCAGTGCTAAGCTGCGCTGATGAACTATCTCGCACATCTTCACCTCGGTGGCCAGCGTCCCGGCCAATTGCTCGGCAGTCTGTATGGCGATTTCGTCAAGGGACGGCTGCAAGGGCAATTCGCTCCGGAAATCGAGGGGGCTATCCAGTTGCACCGCAGCATTGACGTGTTCACCGATCGCCATCCGCTGGTGGACGTCGCGCTATCGCGTTTCTCCCTGACCCGTCGTCGCTACGCGGGGATCGTGCTCGACGTGTTTTTCGATCATTGCCTGGCCCGGGACTGGGCGCTGTATGCCGACCGGCCCCTGGCGTTGTTCACCTCGGACGTTTACCGGGTGCTATCCAGCGAGCAGCAGTTGCCGGAGCGGCTGGCGAAGATTGCGCCGCACATGGTGGCCAATGACTGGTTGGGGTCGTATCAGGAATTCGAAGTGCTGGAGCAGGTGTTGCGCGGGATCTCGCGGCGCCTGACCCGGCCGGAAGAGCTGGCGGCGGCGATGCAGGAGTTGCGGCGGTTGTATGAACCGTTGAGCGAGGACTTCAGGTTGTTCTATCCGCAGCTTCAGGCATTTGCCCGGAACTACTCAACACCCTGAAACCCTGTGGGAGCGAGCTTGCTCGCGATGAGGCCATCACAGACACCATTGATGTGACTGTTAGATAGCTATCGCGAGCAAGCTCGCTCCCACAGGATACTTCGGTGAATCAAAGATCGCGTCACGCCGCAATTGCGGGGCGCATCGGTGCTCGCTGGGGTTCAACGAGAGCCCCGAACAACACCTTCTGCACCGCCTGCTGCGCTTCGAAAGCCAGTGCCGCACGTTCCCGACCTTCGCAAGAGATCGGCTTGAGCAGATGAATCTCCACGCCGCCACGGTCATTGGTAAACAACCGCATCAGATGCGACAGCAAGTCATCGTCGCCAATGAACGGTGCCAGCGCGCAAGGCTCGCCGTCACGCACATAACGAATCGCCACCGGCTGCATCGCCACTTCGGAATCGATGGCGGCGGACAGCAGGCGACCGTGGAAAGTACGCAGCGAACGGCCATCGGTAGTGGTGCCTTCCGGGAACATCAGCAGTGGGTGTGCCTGTTCCAGGTGACGGGTCATCTGCTTGCGGATCAACTGGCTGTCCCCCGAGCCACGGCGGATAAACAGGCTGCCGGCCTTGGCCGCCAACCAGCCGGCTACTGGCCAGGTGCGCACTTCGGCCTTGGACAGGAACGACAGCGGCGTGAGCATGCCCAGCAGCGGGATGTCGGTCCAGGACACGTGGTTGCTGACCCAGAGCATCGGCGTCTTCGGCAGTTCACCGTGGACGGTCACGTCAAAGGGCAGGGCGTTGCTCAGGCGGGCCATGAAAAACCGCGACCAGCGCTGCCGGCGCGCCATCGAATGGGCCATGCCCAGGCGCTCGAACACCCCGAACACGCTGGCCATGCCCAGGCCCAGCGTCACCACCAGCAGCACTCGAGCGATTCGCGCGTACACCCGCAACCGGCTCATTACACAGCCGCCTTGAAGTGTTTGGCGTAACGCGGGCAGAGTTCGTCGCGTTTGAGCAGGATGAACACGTCGGCGACCTGGAAGTCTTCGTCCCAGCATGGCTCGCCGCAGATCTTCGCGCCCAGGCGCATGTAAGCCTTGAGCAGCGGTGGCATTTCGGCAATCACGTTCGAAGGGATGTCCAGGCTTGGCAGAGGTTTTTTCGGCTCGGCGCGCAGGTGTTCGGTGCACAGGTAGCGTTCGCGCAGACGCTGCATGATCGCGTGGGCCTGCACGCCGCCATCCTGCATCGGAATGCTCGCGCAACCCATCAGGTAGCTGTAGCCGCCCTGGTTCAGGACTTCGGCCAGTTCGCCCCAGAGCACGGCGATGGTGCCGCCGTTGCGGTAGGCCGGGTCGACGCAGGTGCGACCGATTTCCAGGATCGGGCCTTGCAAGTGCACCAGGCCGTGGAGGCTGAATTCTTCTTCGCTGTAAAATTTGCCCAGGCTGCTGGCAGCCGTGTGGTCGAGCAAACGGGTGGTCGCCACCAAGCGCCCGGTGTTCAAGTCACGCACGCCGATGTGGGCGCAGTGAGCGTCGTAGTCATCCATGTCCAGACCCAGTTCAGCGCCCTTGAGCCTGGCGTTGAATTCGCCGCTGAACACGTTGAAGCGCAAGGCCTGGGCTTCCTGCAAAGCCTCGGCGCCCACCAGGCGTTCGGCTTGCAGGCGGCGTTCGTTGCCGGTGTCGCTGATGCGGGCGATCTGAGTCATGGCGAATCTCCGTGCGGGCTGCTCACCCGTCTTTGGGCTACAGCGAATCGACTTTCTTTGTCTAGCCGTGTTGTGCAAAGTCAGGCTATGTAGCCCCGGTGTCATCGCCATTAAGCTTTGGTGATGCTTATATGACAGCCCACAAGGAGCCTCTTATGCCCTGGCAAACCCTGCTGAACCGCCGTGATCGCTTGCCCGCCAACCCGGATCTGGCTGAAGGTTTCGCGACCTTGTTGCAGCAGTTGGGTACGGTCACTCCGTTCGAATTGGCCGTGCTTGGCGGGCGGTTGATGGCGACGCCGGGGCTGGCGTTTCTGGTGGGGTATCAGGCGGCCTTGCGCATGCTCTGGCCGAGCGCGCCGCTGAGCCTCGGCGCGTTGTGCGCCACCGAACAGCGCAGCCTGCGCCCGGCCGACATGCAAACCCGACTGAGCGGTTTGCGCCTGAGCGGACGCAAGGATTTCGTCACCGCCGGTAATGCCGCCGACTGGCTGCTGGTGGCGGCGCGCAGCGAGGAGCCCGGTGCCAATCCACGCTTGAGCCTGGCGGTGATCTATCGCGATGAGCCGGGTGTGCGGGTGGAAAAACTGGCGGCGATCCCGTTGATGCCGGACATCAGCCATGGCCGCTTGTTTCTGGATAACGCGCTGTGCGAGTTGCTCGCAGGGGATGGTTGGGACGCCTACATCAAACCGTTCCGCACACTGGAAGACATCTATGTACTGAGCGCCATGACGGCGTGGTTGTATGGCGTCGGCCAGGAATGTGATTGGCCGCAAGGCTTGCAACTGCGGTTGCTGGGGTTGTTGGCGGGGTGTGCGGAAACCAGCCGCCAGCCACCGACCAGTCTGGCCGGGCATGTGGTGCTTGGCGGGTTGTTTGCACAGTTCGAGGGGCTCAAGGCTGAGGTGAATGAGGCACTGGCCGGAGGGCCTCAAGAGTGGGCGGTGATGTGGCAGCGGGATCAGGCAGTGATGGAGTTGGCGGCGGGGGCTCGGGGGAAGAGGTTGGTGAAGGCATTGGCAGCCTTCGGCAGCTCCTACTAGGGTCGCGTGAGTGTCATTTAACTGGGCTAGGCTGACCCGGTTATTCCCTGTGAGCCCCCGCCATGCCCAAAGGCTTGTCCCTGATTTTCCTGCTGTTGCTCAGCCTCACGGCCCAGGCCGAAAACTGGCCCGCCGAGCAATGGGTGACCGCCCCGACACCGACCGGGCCGGCGCTTCAAGCCCTGAAGGCCTACGCCTTCCCACCCCGCGATGACACCACTCGCCAGGGCATTCGCACCGATGCCTTGCTGGTGATCCGCGACGGCCAGTTGATCTACGAACGCTACGCCGGTCCGACGACGGCCGAGACACCGCACCTGACCTGGTCGATCAGTAAGAGCCTGATGGCTACGGTCCTTGGTGTGGCCTATGGCGAAGGCTTGTTCAAACTCGCTGACCCGGTGGCGAAGTTTTATCCGCCCCTGCAAAAACACCCCGACATGACCATGGCCGACCTGCTGCACTGGGCCTCGGGCATCGACTGGCAAGAAGACTACGAATACGCACCGCTGAAGTCTTCGGTGGTGGCCATGCTTTACACCCGCGGTCACCGCGACATGGCCGCATTTACCGCGGCCCATGATGCTTATGCGGCGCCGGGCCAGGCTTTTCGCTACTCCAGCGGTGACAGCAACCTGTTGTCCGCCGCGCTGAAAACCATCGTCGACCCCGGCCGCTATCCCGACTATCCGTGGACTGCGCTGTTCGAGCCGCTGGGCATTCGCCACGCGGTTTGGGAAACCGATGCCACGGGCACTTTCGTCGCTTCGTCCTATGCCTACCTCACGGCACGGGATCTGGCCCGGGTCGGTCTGTTGATGGCCCGCGAGGGTCGCTGGGCAGACAAGCAACTGCTGCCCAAGGATTGGGTGGCATTCAATCGCGAGCCGTTCGCTCACTATCACGCACACCAAGACGATGCCGTCCCCGGCGGTCAGTGGTGGCTCAATCGAGCTGTCGAGGGCGCGACACGACCCTGGCCCGATGCCCCGGTCGATACCTTCGCCGCACTGGGTCATTGGGGGCAGGCGATGTATGTGATCCCCAGTGAACAGCTGGTGATCGTCCGCTATGGCGATGACCGCGACGGCAGTTACCGGCACAACGAATTGCTCAGACTCACGCTCAAGGCGTTTGCCGGGAAGGTGCAGCCATGACCGGTTTCATTCGCCGTCGACCGGTCAGTTCCCTGTTGCTGATCCTGCTGATCGCCTTGCTCGGCTGGATCTGGCACGAACGGGTGGCGCTGTGGGCGTTTCCCGACATCATCAGCGCTTACACCGCCAAGGAGTATTGCTCGTGCCGCTATGTGATGGGTAACGACACCGAGTATTGCCACCGTTATGTGCAACAGTGGCTGCCCGCCAGCGGCTTTTCCGATGACCCGGCCGGCAAGCGCGTAACGGTCAGCGGCATGGGGCGCAGCAACAGTGCCGTGTGGATCGGTGAACGTCAGGGCTGTCGCTTGCAACCCTGACTGCGATGAAATTGTGAGGCCTGGCGAGGGCTCCCTCGCCACAAAGGCAGGTTTGGCGTAATAGACGGCTTGCAATGCGCTGAAGGCCGGTTAAGGTTCAGCACAGGTTTATCTGCCCCACGAGTCTCTATGTTCAAGCGTTCCACCCCTCAAACCCTCGCTTTCCTGCTGTTGGCCGGTGCCGCGTTGTCGGCCCGTGCCGATTGGTACCTGGATGGTGAGTCCTCGCGTCTGTCATTCGTCAGCACCAAAAACGCCAATGTCTCCGAAGTGCAGCGCTTTCTGGTGTTGCACGGCAAGGTCGATCCCGAGGGGCTGGCTCAGGTGGAAGTCGAGCTGGAGTCGATCAACAGCGGCATCCCGTTGCGCGATGAGCGCATGCGCAAGGAACTGTTCCAGATCGACCGGTTTCCTGACGCCTTGATCACCACGAAAATCGATCTGCGCCCGATCAACGACCTCGCTCCCGGCGCACAGCTGGAGTTGCGCCTGCTGCTGACGGTCGACCTGCACGGCAAACAACACGAGTACCATGCCGAACTGCTGGCGACCCGTCTCGATGACCGACGCTTTCAAGTGGTGACTCTCGAACCGCTGGTGATCAACGCCGAAGATTTCGATTTGGCTCCCGGCCTGGAAGCGTTGCGCAAACTGGCCGGTTTATCGGCTATCAGTCTCTCAGTTCCGGTGGGTGCGGTGCTGATTTTCACGGCGCGCTGACATGGCCGGAGCGATTTTTCCCTGGCGCGAAGGCAACCACTTCGAACTGCTGGTCGACGGTCCGCAGTTTTTCCCGCGGATGCTGGTGGCGATTGCCCGCGCCGAAGAACAGGTTGAGCTGGAGTTGTATCTGGTCGAGGCCGGTGCCTGTGCCGAAGCCATGGTCCAGGCGCTGGTGCAAGCCGCCGAGCGCGGTGTGCGGGTGCGTTGCCTGTTCGATGATTACGGCAGCCTCGCTTTTACCCTGACCTTGCGTCAGCGGCTGATGGCCGCCGGGGTGGAACTGCGTTTCTACAATCGCCTGAGCTGGCGGCGCTGGGTCGGCAACTTCTACCGTGATCACCGTAAATTGTTGCTGGTTGACCAGAGCCTGGCAGTCGTCGGCGGCACCGGTGTCACCGACGAGTTCTGGACCCCGGGGGAAGACGTCAGCGAATGGCATGAGGTGATGGTGGAAATCACCGGGCCGCTGGTGCTCGACTGGCAGTTGCTGTTCGACCGGCAATGGATCGCCAACCGCCATCGACGTGCCTGGCGCCCGGCCTCACATTTCGGATTGCCGCGCCTGCCACGGGTGCCGTCGATAGGCGAGGGCATGGGCCGGGTGGCGTATGCCGACGCCCGTCAACACCGGGACATTCTGCAATCGCTGGTGCGCGCCTTGAACAGCGGCCATCGACGGATCTGGCTGGCCACGCCGTACTTTTTGCCGACCTGGAAAGTCCGCCGTTCCCTGCGCCGGGCGGCTGCCCGTGGCGTCGATGTGCGGTTGTTGCTGACCGGACCTCGTACCGATCACCCATCTGTGCGCTACGCCGGGCATCGTTACTACCCGCGACTGCTCAAGGCCGGGGTGAAGATCTTCGAGTACCAACCGTGTTTCCTGCACCTGAAAATGGTCCTGATCGATGACTGGGTGAGCATCGGCTCGTGCAACTTCGATCACTGGAATCTGCGCTTCAACCTGGAAGCCAATCTGGAAGCGCTGGACCCCGGGTTGACCCGAGCGGTGGCCGCGAGTTTCGAGCACGACTTCGCCCTGAGCCAGCAAGTTAGCCTGGAAGAATGGAAGCGTCGGCCATTGTGGCGGCGGGTCAAGCAGCGGGTGTGGGGATGGGTGGATCGGGTGGTGGTGAATCTGTTGGATCGAAGGGGTTGACCCCGATTCTCCGAACACTGAAAACCACTGTGGGAGCGAGCTTGCTCGCGATAGCGGCCGAACAGTCAACTGAGATGTTGGATGTCATGGCCTCATCGCGAGCAAGCTCGCTCCCACAGGGTTATTGCGGTGTCTCGGTATTAGAGCAACTCAAAACTCTGCTGCGTCACGTCCTCTGAATCCAGGCCGATCTGCACGTTGAACTTGCCCGGTTCCGCCACGTACTTGAGTTGGGTGTTGTAGAACTTCAGGTCGTCCTCGGTGATGGTGAAGTGCACGACTTTCTGCTCGCCAGCCTTGACCATTACTTTCTGGAAGTTTCTCAGTTCCTTGATCGGGCGGATCATCGAGCCGGCCACGTCCTGGATGTACAGTTGCACCACGGTTTCGCCATCACGCTTGCCGGTGTTTTTCACCGTGACGCTGGCGTCGAGCTTGCCGGTCTTGTTCAGCGTGGTCGACGACAGGGCCATGTCGCTCAGGCTGAACTCGGTGTAGCTCAGGCCATAGCCGAACGGGTACAGGGGACCTGTGGTGTCATCGAAATATTGCGAGGTGTAGTTGCCCGGTTTGCCCGGGGTGAACGGCCGGCCAATGGTCAGGTGGTTGTAGTAGGTCGGAATCTGGCCCACCGAACGCGGGATACTGATCGGCAGTTTGCCCGACGGGTTGTAGTCGCCGAACAGCACATCGGCGATGGCGTTGCCGCCCTCGGTGCCGGTGAACCAGGTTTCCAGGATCGCGTCAGCCTGTTCCTTCTCCTCGAGGATCGTCAGCGGGCGGCCGTTCATCAACACCAGTACCAGCGGTTTGCCGGTGGCTTTCAGGGCACGGATCAGCTCGCGCTGGTTTTCCGGGATGTTCAGGTCGGTGCGGCTCGACGATTCGTGGGACATGCCACGGGACTCGCCGACGGCGGCGACGACCACATCAGCATCCTTGGCTGCTTTCACCGCTTCGTCGATCAGCACGTTCGCCGGGCGCGGATCATCCACCACTTCCGGGGCGTCGAAGTTGAGGAAGTTCAGGTAGCCGAGGATGTTCTTGTCGCTGGTGATGTTGGCGCCACGGGCGTAAATCAGTGTCGACTTGTCGCCCAGGGCGTTGGTCATGCCATCGAACAGGGTCACCGACTGCGCCGGCTTACCGGCGGCAGCCCAGCTGCCCATCATGTCGATGGGGGCCTTGGCCAGCGGACCGACCAGGGCGATTTTCGCGGTCTTCTTCAGCGGCAGGGTTTCGTTGCGGTTTTTCAGCAGCACCTGGCTGCGGCGTGCCACATCACGGGCCTCGGCACGGTGCAGGCGGCTGTCGGCGTAGGTGTCAACCGGGTCATCCTCGGCCTTGCCGATGCGCAGGTACGGGTCCTTGAACAGGCCCATGTCGTACTTGGCGCCCAGTACCGCACGCACGGCGTTGTCGATATCGCTCTGCTGGATCTCGCCGGACTTCAGCAGCCCTGGCAGCTCTTTGCCGTACAGGGTGTCGTTCATACTCATGTGGATGCCGGCCTTGATCGCCAGCTTCGCCGCTTCGCGACCGTCGGCGGCAACGCCGTGCTTGATCAGCTCGAATATCGCCCCATGGTCGCTGACCGCCAGGCCCTTGAAGCCCCACTCCTTGCGCAGCAGGTCGTTCATCAGCCAGGTGTTGGCCGTGGCCGGCACACCGTTGATCGAGTTCAGCGCGACCATAACCCCGCCAGCGCCGGCATCGATGGCGGCACGGTACGGCGGCAGGTAGTCCTGGTACATCTTGACCGGGCTCATGTCGACCACGTTGTAGTCGCGACCACCCTCGACCGCGCCGTACAGGGCGAAGTGCTTGACGCTGGCCATGATGCTGTCGGCCGCGTTGGCGCCGGTGCCCTGGAACGCCTTGACCATCACGCCGGCAATCCGCGACACCAGGTAGGTGTCTTCGCCGAAGCCTTCGGACGTACGGCCCCAGCGCGGGTCGCGGGAGATGTCGACCATCGGTGCGAAGGTGATGTCGAGGCTGTCAGCCGCGGCTTCCTTGGCGGCGATGCGCCCGGACAGGCCGATGGCGTCCATGTCCCAGCTCGAGGCCAGGGCCAGCGGGATCGGGAAAATAGTGCGGTGGCCGTGGATCACGTCGTAGGCGAAGAACATCGGGATCTTCAGGCGGCTGCGCATGGCCGCGTCCTGCATCGGCCGGTTTTCCGGGCGGGTGATCGAGTTGAACGTACCGCCGATGTTGCCCGCCGCGATTTCCTTGCGGATCATTTCGCGAGGCATTTCCGGGCCGATGCTGATCAGGCGCAGCTGACCGATTTTTTCATCGAGGGTCATTTGCTTCATCAGGTTGCTGACGAAGGCTTCCTTGTTCTCCAGGGGTGCGGGCGTCGTGGCGGCCAATACGTTATGACTGGCCAGGCTGACGAACAGGCCCAGCAAACACAGCTTCTTCATGAATAGTTTTCTCAAGGGCCCAAACGGCGATGTACACGCCGGCCAGCCAAAATTTAGGGAGCGTCTATTGTTGTTCGGGTGCCGGCTCAAAAGACCAGAGCCAAAAAAACACAGCCAGATGGTGGATGCGTTTTCGCGCAGGGCCTCTTTTTAGCCCATCGGCCCGTTGCAATCCAGAGGCGCGGGCGATTATGCCCCAAGAGCCGGTCCAGGAGGTTTCACGGTCGGTTTTTTCATGAAATGTACAAGGGAGCATCACCCTGATGAATGTAAGTCCAACCTACCGTCCGCGTTTACAGATCCTCACGCTGCTGATGCTGGCCACGTTGCTGACCGCCTGCGGCATCAACAACATCCCGACCCTCGACGAACAGGCCAAGGCCGCCTGGGGCCAGGTGCAGAACCAGTATCAGCGCCGTGCCGATCTGATTCCCAACCTGGTGGAGACCGTCAAGGGCTACGCCAAGCATGAAGAAGAGACACTGACGGCGGTCATTGAGGCCCGGGCCAAGGCCACGTCGATTCAGGTGGATGCTTCGACCCTCGACAACCCGGAAAAGCTCAAGCAGTACCAACAGGCCCAGGACCAGCTCAGCGGCGCCTTGAGCCGGTTGATGGTGGTCTCCGAGCGTTATCCGGACCTCAAGGCCAACCAGAACTTCCTCACCTTGCAATCGCAGCTTGAAGGCACCGAGAACCGCATCAGCGTGGCCCGGCGCGATTTCATCCTCGCGGTGCAGAAGTACAACACCGAGATCCGCACGTTCCCCGGTCGCCTGTGGCACACCGTGATGTACAGCGACCTGCCGGTGCGCGAGACCTTCGAAGCCACGCCGGGTTCGGAAAAGGCCCCCGAGGTCAAATTCTAAACAATGTGAATTGGCGTCACCACGCAAGAGGTTGTCAATGCGCGTCCTGAAAACAGGCCTGTTGCTGTTGTTGTGGGTGGTGGCGATCGCTGCCCGGGCCGAACTGAGCTTTCCGGCGCTGACCGGGCGGGTGGTCGACGATGCGCAGATGATCGAGCCATCGGTGCGCCAGCAGCTCACCCAACAACTTCAGGCCCATGAGCAAGCCACCGGCGAGCAGCTTGTGGTAGTGACTTTGCCGGATTTGCAAGGCACCGACATCGCCGACTTTGGTTACCAACTCGGTCGCCACTGGGGCATCGGGCAGAAGGACAAGAACAACGGCGCCTTGCTGATCATTGCCCGGGACGAGCGCCGGTTGCGTATCGAAGTCGGTTACGGCCTGGAGGATCGTCTGACCGATGCCCAGAGCTCGGTGATCATCAACCAGGTCATCACCCCGTCATTCAAGACCGGCAATTTCAGTAAGGGCATCAGTGACGGCGTGGCGGCGATGCTGGTGGTGCTGGGCGGTAACCCCCTGGACGAACCCTCCACGGCGTATGAATCCAGAGGCGAGCCGGGGGACGATTTCGTCGCAAGGCACCCCGGCTTGTTCGTGTTTTTGGTGATGTTGCTCATCCTGACTGTTTTTGTGTGCCAGATGCTCGGTATCCTTCCTGCCGGTCGGGGCGGCTCCGGTGGATCCGGGGGCGGCTTTGGCGGTGGTGGGTTTGGCGGCGGCGGTGGAGGGGGAGGCTTCAGCGGCGGCGGGGGCAGTTTCGGCGGGGGCGGTTCGTCCGGCGGCTGGTGATAATAAAAACGAGCAGGCACTTCACGACATGGCATTACTGACTGAACACGAACAACGCAAGGTGGCCGAGGCCATTGCCCGGGTCGAGCGCGATACCGATGCAGAGCTGGTGACCGTGCTCGCGGCCCGCGCCGACGACTATGCGTACATCCCGCTGCTGTGGGCCAGCCTGCTGGCGCTGCTGGTGCCGGGCATCGTGCATTACTTCACCGGTTGGCTGACCCTGCACAGCCTGCTGCTGGTGCAATGGGCCATCTTCATCGTGCTGTGCCTGGTGTTCCGCCTGCCGAAAGTCACCACCCATCTGATCCCGCGTTCGGTGCGCCACTGGCGCGCCTCGAACCTGGCGCGCCGGCAGTTCCTGGAGCAGAACCTGCACCACACCGAGGGCAGCACCGGCGTGCTGATTTTCGTTTCCGAGGCCGAACGCTATGTGGAGATCCTGGTCGATGAAGGGATTTCCAGCCGGCTGGACAACAAGAACTGGGACGCGATCGTCGCCACTTTTACCCAGCAGGTGAAGCAGGGGCAGACGCTGCAAGGGTTTGTCAGCTGCATCGAAGCCTGTGGCGAGTTGCTCAAGGTACATGTGCCAGTGACCCATGTGCGCAATGAGTTGCCGAACCGGTTGGTGGTGCTCGGCTAAGTCTTGCCGTGGTGGCGTTGTGTAGCGCTCGCCGCTACAACTCCAGTTAATTGTTCGGGTTCGGCCTTGTCGTCAGTATTTCTCTCTAACAGTGGACGCCCAGCGACGGGTGTTCCCGCGAAGAGGGATTCTTATGTCAAGCCAACAATCGAATGACTCTTTGGCACGGGTAGCTCACGGCGGAGAGGGAAGTACACCAACGGCGAAGCTGACGGCGAAAGAAACACAAATCCTGATGTGGTGTTTCAAGGGCAAGACTTCCTGGGAAATCGCCCTGATCGAGAACTGCACGGAATCTACCGTCAATTTTCACTTCGCCAATATTCGCCGAAAGTTCGACGCCAGCTCTCGCGGTTACGCCTTGCTCAAGGCGATCGAGTCGGGTGCGATCATCGTGGATTCGGTCGTTGCGCGAGGTGCGCATGAGCCTGACTGATTCGACCTACAGCAGTATCAGCGGGCTCATGGTGGGGTTGGGTATTGCGACGTTGCCGGTTATCGATGGAGAAGTCCTGTTCGGTGCGACGCTTGGGGCGTGGCTGGTCACCACCACTCGCGCCAATTTCAAGGCCTGGCAACGCATCGGTTCCTGGTTGCTGTCTGCAGGAGTCGGTTACCTCTTTACGCCAGTCGCACATCCGCTGGCGCCTTTTCTGACAGAAGGCGTAACAGCTTTTCTTTGCGCACTGATCGTTATTCCCATCAGCATCAAGCTCATGCAGTGGATCGATGGTGCCGGCCTCGGTGACATCCTTCGTCATCTCAGAGGGCGAGGGCAATGACCCATGAGATGGCGGTTCTAGTGTGGGTGGCAGGCGTGGCTCACCTGATCAGTGCGTTCAGGCTGGCGTGTTACCAGCGCGACGAGCAGCGTTATAGCTGGCGCGACAGGATATTGATCAGCCTGTGTGGCGGAGTGTTTTGCCTTGCCGGCATCGATGTATTGCTGACATTCCTGCCGGTGAGCCCATGGCATGCAGTGGTGAGTGTTTTTTCATGCGTAATGATTGTTCGCAGTGGTGGCAACATTATTGTTTTGTGGCATGCCTTCAAGCATTGAAACTTCGGATTTCACGTTAAGTTTTGTTCGAGTGTTTAAGTGTTGCCAGGATAGCGGCCATTTCCGAAAGTTGTGTTTCCAGATCCCGCAGGCGTCGCTTTTCCTCCAATGCAGTTTGTATTGCGCAGCGGTCATCCTCATCAAGCAATCGCCACAGCGAAAGGATGGTGTTTTCCTGCGTTGTTGTAGTTTCCGCAACATTTGCAGGCGCATTGGCAAGCGCTTGTCGCAACATCGGCCCTTCGCCCAGCAGCAACCAGTCAAGGGAGATGCCGCGAGCCTGCGCAATATCTACGCATAATGAGTATGGTGTACTGTCGCGGCCTTTCCAGCTACTGAGTGTCTGCGGGCTGATCTGTAGCGCAGAAGACAGGGATACGTCAGTTTTTGTGCCTGTAATCTGCTTCAGTCGGGCCAAGACAGCTTGTGATTTTTTGCTACGCAATTTGAGCCTCTTCCTTTTGACATATGCTTTTTGAGTGCTTAACGTATGCGTAATGAGTACTTTTTTTCTTGTAAGTAATCAATCATCAACTATGAATCAGAAGAATACGATGTCGAAACTTCCTAATGGTATCAGGGTGATTTCCTACGAGCTTGGCTCGTATCTATTACGTGTCCGCCCGTTGCACTTCCTTTTGTCTGGCGGACGTTATTTGCAGCGCCGGTCTTTTACGAATTGTGTTTCAAACAGTATTGCGTTTGATCAATTCGATTACCACCGGATGGCCCAAGGGAAGCAAGTATGAGTACTTACAAGATGGTGTGCCCGCACTGCTTGAGCCGGATGCGCATACGTACCAGCGAAGGGCGGCATATTTTCCTGCGGGTGGCGTACCTGCAATGTACGTCGGAGGCCTGCGGCTGGTCGGTACGGGCCGAGTTCGAAATGACCCATGAACTTTCGCCCAGTGGCATGCCCAATCCGGCCGTGCACCTGCCGTGCGCCGGACCTGACTTGCGTCGCGCCGCGCGGCCTGTCGCCGAGAGTGCTCCGGCAGAGCAAGTGCAACAGGAGTCTTGAGCATGAAGGAGGTGGATGAACAGGCCCATTTGAATGAGGAACTATTGACCATAGCGCAGGCGTTTCTGGCCCGTCATGAAGGCGAGGGTGTGATTGATGATCAGGTGCTGTTCTGCCGTGCGGTGAGGCATTTGCAGAGTCTGGATATGCCGATGCACCAGGCGGAGCGACTGGTCAGCCACGCGTATGGATTACTCAAATGCAGCAACGATCGCCGACGTCTGGATCTGGCTGCAAGTTCCGAAACTGTTGCCGTGGTCACTGATCCGGCCAACGGTCTGACGTGGGCGGTGCCGGTAGGGTTRATCGTCAAGTTCGTCATTAACTCTCCGACCAATCGCAAACTTCGGCTGGTGGAGCCCTGAGGTAGCGACGGTTGGATTCAGGTCCCGATCGGCGGGAACGGGACCTGGCGCAAAATTACCCCGTGCCCAAAACCCTCGTCCCCCCTAAAATACCCGGCATTCCCCGATTCGCATTGCCGAGGCCGTTTTTCCATGTCCGTCACCGCCACTCCCGCCAGCCTCGCGCCGGATCATCACGCCCAGTTCATCGACCTGCTGCAAACCAGTATCGAGCACAATGCGTTCATCAAACTGGTGCTGGCCAGGTACGTGGGCGATGAAACGGACCTGCAGCGGATCATCATCAAACCGGTGACGGTCAAGGCGCAGCCATGCCTGTCCTTCGTCTACCGCTACAAGACTCGCGATATCACCAAGAACCTGCCGCTGGCCGAAGGCGTGGCGAGCATTGCCGGGCTGCTGCCGGCGTCGTTCAAAAATGCGCATTTGTTGTCGTTGACCGACGAAGCCCAGCTTGAATACAGCAAAAAGGGCAAGTCATCGCTGTTCAAGAGCCAACCTCAGCAATTGCGCGAAGTGCCATCGGCCGAGCACAACCGTGAGAAAAACCGTTTTCTTGACCTGAGCCGGCCGTTTCTCGCCGACCTGGGGGTGACCAACAAGCAGCATGAGCTGATCCCGGCGATGTCGCGCAAGTGGAAGCAGATCAACAAGTTCATCGAAGTGTTCAGCCATGCGCTGACCTCGTCACCCCTGGCGCTGGACAAGCCGGTGCGTGTGGCGGACTTCGGATCGGGCAAGGGCTACCTGACCTTCGCCATCCACGATTACCTGCGCAACACCTTGAAGGCCGAAGGTGAGGTGACCGGCGTCGAGCTGCGTGAAGACATGGTCACCCTGTGCAACACCGCCGCCGCCAGGCTTGAACACCCCGGCCTGGTGTTCAAGTGCGGTGACGTGCGTAGCGTGGCGCCGAGCGAGCTGGACGTGATGATCGCCCTGCATGCCTGCGATATCGCCACTGACTATGCGATCCACACCGGCATTCGTTCCGGCGCGGCGATCATCATGTGCTCGCCGTGCTGCCACAAACAGATCCGCCTGCAAATCCAGAGCCCGGCGCTTCTCAAGCCGATGCTGCAATACGGCCTGCACCTGGGCCAGCAGGCGGAAATGGTCACCGACAGTTTGCGCGCACTGTTCCTTGAGGCCTGCGGCTACGAGACCAAGGTGTTCGAGTTCATCTCGCTGGACCACACCAACAAGAACAAGATGATCCTGGCGGTCAAACGCGCCGAGCCGGTGGACCCGGCCCAGTTGCTGGCGAAAATTCAGGAGCTGAAGGATTTCTATCACATCAGCGAGCATTGCCTGGAAACCCTGCTGCTCGCCGATGGTTTCCTCGCGGCTAAGGTTTGAGCTGAATTCCGGCCGGTAACGTGCCCGGTTGCGCCGGGCGCACCGCGGTCTTGCGCCCCAGCATCACCGTCACGATGACGCCGGCCGCGAACACCCAGGTGATCGGTTCGATGTGTTCGCCGAAGAACAACGCCGAAAAGGCGATGGTGAAGAAGATCTGCAGCAACTGGATCTGGCTGACCCGGGCAATGCCGCCCATGGCCAGCCCGGCGTACCAGGCGAAGAAGCCGATGAACTGCGAAAACAGCGAGACATAACCGAAGGCCCACCAGGTCTTGGCGGAAATCTCGCCCTGATGTTGCAGCGCCAGATACACCACCGGGCCGATCAGCAGCGGGGTCGACAGCACCAGCGCCCAGCAGATCACCTGCCAGCCACCCATCTCCCTGGCCAGTCGGCCTCCCTCGGCGTAGCCCAAACCGCCCACGGCAATGGCGCCGAGCATCAGCAAGTCACCGGCCTGAATGCTGCCGGCACCGCTGATCAGTGCATAACCGAGCACCAACGCACTGCCCAATGCGGCGCAGGCCCAGAAGGCTTTCGAAGGCCGTTCATGGGACAACCACGCGGCGTACAGAGCAACGCACAGCGGCTGCAAACCGTTGACCAGCGCACCGTGGGACGCCGGCAAGGTTTGCATGGCCCAGGCCGACAATACCGGGAAACCGAGGATCACCCCGGCCATCACCAGCGTCAGGCCTTTGACCTGCTTCCAGGTCGGCCATTTTTCCCGGCGCCACAGCAACAGTAGCGCCGCCGGAACCGCTGCAAACAGTGCCCGGCCCAGGCCGTTGAGCAGCGGGTGGAGCTCCTGCACGACGATCCGCGTGAAGGGCAGGGTGAGGCTGAAGATCACAACGCCGAGCAGGCCCAGGGCCATGCCGGTGTTTTCGCGCGAGGACATGATGGCAACCAGAATCGTGGAGGATGGGAGGTGGTGTTATCTAGCCATAAACCCGGGGCTCTGGCGCTTACAGCTGGCTACAGAAATATCCGTACAGTTTTCGCCACAGGGTAGTAGCTGGTTATTACCCACACCTGTGGAATCGGACTACCTTGAATACTCCTGCAAGCCCACTTCCAGAGGAGTCCTCCCCATGGCTGCGAAAAAAATTCTGATGCTGGTCGGTGATTACGTCGAAGACTATGAAGTGATGGTGCCGTTCCAGGCGCTGCTGATGGTCGGCCACACGGTGCACGCCGTTTGCCCGGACAAAGCCGCCGGCCAGACCGTGCGCACAGCGATCCATGACTTCGAAGGCGACCAGACCTACAGTGAAAAACCCGGTCACCTGTTTGCCCTCAACTTCGATTTCGCCAAGGTCAACGCCGCCGACTACGACGCGGTGCTGATCCCCGGCGGCCGTGCGCCGGAGTACCTGCGCCTGAACGAAAAAGTCCTGGAACTGGTGCGTGCATTCGACAAGGCCGGCAAGCCGATCGCCGCCGTGTGCCATGGCGCGCAGTTGCTGGCGGCCGCGGGTGTTCTCGAAGGTCGCGAATGCAGCGCTTATCCGGCCTGTGCTCCGGAAGTGCGACTGGCGGGCGGTACGTATATCGATATTCCGGTGACGGACGGCCATGTTCAGGGCAATCTGGCCACGGCTCCGGCCTGGCCTGCGCACCCGAACTGGCTGGCCGGTTTCCTGGGGTTGCTGGGTACCAAAATCACGCTGTAACGAGGGACATGTCCATGTGCGAGCTGTACGTCAAAGCCGACCCGATACTCTACGAATCGCGCTCCCGCTCGCTGCGCATCTGCGGGGTGGTCACCACCCTGCGGCTGGAGAATCAGTTCTGGGACATCCTCAGCGAAATCGCCGAGGTCGATGGCATGACCACCAATCAGTTGATCGCCAAGCTGTATGAAGAGGTGATGGACTATCGCGGCGAGGTGGTCAATTTTGCGTCGTTCTTGCGGGTGAGTTGTACGCGCTATCTGAGCCAGCGGCGGACGTCGGCGCCGGAGTTGTCGGTGGTGCGGGCGACGGCGAAGTAAGGGACATAGTGTCGACATCATCGCGAGCAAGCTCGCTCCCACAATGGTTTGGTGTACACAAATCTGCTGTGGGAGCGAGCTTGCTCGCGATGGCGGTAGTGGAGGCGACAGACATAACAGCTTGGTCTTTACTCTGAAGCGCGCAACCTCTCAATCGCCAAGGAGAAACAGCATGTCCGGATGGTATGAAGTGAGCAAAAGCAGCAATGGCCAGTTCAGGTTTGTCCTCAAGGCGGCCAACGCCGAGACCATTCTGACCAGCGAGCTGTACACCACCCACGCCGCCGCCGACAAAGGCATCGCCTCGGTCCAGGCCAACAGCCCGCTGGATGAGCGTTACGAGAAGAAAACCACCAAGGATGGCCATCCTTATTTCAATCTCAAGGCCGGTAACCACGAGATCATCGGCAGCAGCGAGGCCTATTCTTCTGCCGCCGCCATGGAAAAAGGCATCGCCAGCGTGAAGGCCAACGGCTCGTCCAAGGTGGTCAAGGACAAGACCTTACCGGTGCTTTGAATCAGCCTTTCAACTTCACCGATATCCCTGTGGGAGCGAGCCTGCTCGCCCCCACAATTGACTGCATTTCTCCTGTAGGAACCCGGTCACTGTGGGAGCGGGCTTGCCCGCGATGGCGTCATATCAGTCGCCGCTAAACCTCGACAGGGACCGTGAGCTTCGGGCCACCCAACGCATGGCTCTTGGAGTCAAAAAACCGCAACTCCACCCCCGTCCCCTCAAACACCTTCGCGTAATGCCGCTTCTGGTGCTGGATGAACGCCTTGCTGCGCGGGTAAATCGAGATCGCCACCATCTGCGGCTTTGCCAGGCGCAAGGCGTGGATGATGTGACTGTCCTGCTCCCCCAACGCATGGCCGAAGATGCACAGCGCCTGGCCGTGACCGAGTAATTGCTCGTAGCAGAACGACAGATAGTCCGAACTGCGGATGGTCTTGAGCTTGTCCGCACTCGGCCCTTCGTTGACAAACAACGGCACGTCGTCGAGGGTCTTGATGGTGTTGTTGATGGCGAAATTGCCCAGCAACGTGCCCTCGGTCGACATCAGCTTGCGCGCCGTGCCGTCCTGGTTGCGCACCAGGTGCAGACCGCCGTGCAGGTACAGCAAACGGGTTTTGTCGGTGGCCGTGTCGCTCAGGTCGAAAGCGGGTTCGGCCCCCTGGAACAGATCGGTGATTGCCTCAGGCTGGTGTTGCACCGCCCAGTAGTTGAGCAGGTCGTAATTGGTGGTGAACACCGTACGGTAACTGGCCAGTTCCTGATTGATGGTAACCAGCGTCGAAGGCACCACCAGCCGCCACGGGATATGCACCGCATGCACGGTGTTGATCAGCGCTTCCTTGATCGCGTAGTAGCGATTGCGCGGGGCGGCGGAGCTGACAGCCAGGGCTTTGTTGACCCGGCTGGTGGTTTTCAGTGCGCTCAGTACCTGCTCGAAACTGCGGGTCTGCATCGCATCGAACACGCTCAACTCGGACGGGCTCAGGGGTTTTTCTTCAACGGTTCGGGCGTTTTCGAACAGCGACTCGTAGCCGAAATCGTCCCACACCGCGCGACTGGCACCGTTGCCCACCAGCAAACCACTGAACGAAGCGGTGTTGCGCAAGGCGTTCCAGTCTTCAAGTTGAGCATCGACATCCTGGAAATCGGTCATTGCGGTCTTCGTCTCACGGCAAAAGGTCTGTGGGCGGCGACTTTATCACGACCGGTGCCTGGACCACGGCACGACTCGGGCGAAGAACGTTATGCTGCGACTTCGCCCGAGCCGACTTCGCCGAGTACCCAATGCTGCAAAAAAGCCTGATCCGCCGTCTCGACCTGATCACTCTGCAACTGTTCGTCGCCGTCCATGAAGAAGGCACGCTGACCCGCGCCGCCTCGCGCGAAGCGATTGCCGTCTCGGCGGCGAGCAAACGCTTGATGGAGCTGGAGGAGGCGCTGGGCATCAGCCTGTTCGTGCGCCAGGCCAAGGGCATGTCCCTGACCCCGGCCGGTGAAACCTTGCTGCACCATGCCCGGCAGATGTTGTTCAACGTCGAGAAAATGGGCCTTGAACTGGGCGAACACAGCCACGGTGTACGCGGCTATGTGCGGATGCTCGCCAACCTGTCGGCGATCATTCAGTTTTTGCCCGAGGACCTGCGGGATTTTTCCGAGCGTCACCCACAGGTCAAGACCGACCTCGAAGAACGCCCAAGCGCCGGGGTGATTCAGGGCGTTCTCGACGGGGTGGCCGACCTCGGGATCTGTTCCATCGACAGTGACATCAAGGGCCTGCACAGCGTGCTGTATCGCCAGGACAAACTGGTGGTGCTGATGCCGCCGCACCATCCATTGGCGAGCCGGTCGAGCGTGGCTTTTGCCGATACGCTGGGCAGCGATTACGTTGGCTTGCATGCCGCCAGCTCGATCAACATGCGTACCCATGCAGCGGCCCGCGAAGCCGGCAAGGTGTTGCGGGTGCGTATTCATGTGCCAGGATTCGATGCCATGTGCCGCATGGTCCAGGCCAACATGGGGATCGGCATCCTTCCGCAGCGGGCCTATGAATTGTTTGGCCGGGCGCTGGGTTTGCACGCGGTGCCGTTGACGGACGAATGGTCCGATCGGGCGTTGATTCTGGTGGTGCGCGATGAGGCGCTGCTGTCGCCGGTGAGCCGGATGTTGTTTGAACATTTGCGGGGGCCAGCCTGAAAGTTCTTCGCTGACTGGGCCGGCCTCATCGCGAGCAAGCTCGCTCCCACAGGGATCTTCAGCGCTACACAGATCCAGTGTGGGAGCGAGCTTGCTCGCGATGACTGACCTGAGGCCGTGACAATCTTCCAGAGCGTTCGCATTTGGCGAACGCTCGTTGCCAACTGAAGGTTGGATTCCCGAGCCCCCTGTCCTCTAGCCTTGGCGCATATTCCAAGAACAAGAGGTACCCCGCGATGACTGCCCCCTTGAGTGCGATCAAAGTGATCGAGATCGGCACGCTGATCGCCGCGCCGTTTGCGGCGCGCATGCTGGCCGAGTTCGGCGCCGAGGTGATCAAGATCGAAGCCATGGGCCAGGGCGATCCCCTGCGCAAATGGCGCAAGCTGCACGAAGGCACCTCGCTGTGGTGGTACCTGCAATCGCGCAACAAGAAGTCCCTGGCGTTGAACCTCAAGTCCCCCGAAGGCATCGAGCTGGTCAAGCAACTGGCGACCGGCGCCGACGTACTGATCGAGAACCTGCGCCCCGGCGCCCTGGAGAAACTCGGCCTCGGTTGGGACGTGTTGCATGCGCTCAACCCCAACCTGACGCTGGTGCGGATTTCCGGTTACGGCCAGACCGGTCCTTACCGCGATCGTCCGGGTTTCGGTGCCATCGGCGAGGCCATGGGCGGGATTCGCTACACCACCGGCACCCCCGGTTCGCCGCCGGCGCGGGTCGGCGTGAGCCTTGGCGATTCCCTGGCGTCGCTGCACGCGGTGATCGGTGCGCTGATGTCATTGTTGCGGGTCAAGACCGGGCAGGGCGGCGGGCAGATCGTTGATGTGTCCCTGGCCGAAAGCGTGTTCAACGTCATGGAAAGCCTGGTGCCGGAATACGACATGCTTGGCCATGTGCGCGAACGCAGCGGCGGTGCCTTGCCGGGCATCGCGCCATCCAACACCTATCTGACAGCCGACGGCGCCTACGTGGTGATTGCCGGCAACAGCGATCCGATCTACAAGCGCCTGATGCAAACCATCGGCCGCGCCGATCTGGCCGAGGCCCCGGAATTCGCTCACAACGACGGGCGTGCAGCCAAGAGCAATCTGCTCGACGCCGCTATCACTCACTGGACCAGCAGCCTGCCCATCGACGAAGTCCTGGCCGCCCTGGATGCCGCCGAAGTTCCGGCCGGGCGCATCTATTCGGTGGCCGACATCGTCGCCGATCCGCACTATCAGGCGCGGGACATGCTGCTCAATGCCGAGCTGCCCGGTGGCGCGACGGTGAAGATGCCGGGCATCGTGCCGAAACTCTCGGAAACCCCCGGTGGCGTGAACTGGTCCGGCCCCGGTTTGGGCCAGCACACCGATGGCATTCTCGCGCAACTGGGCCTCACCGCGATGGACATCGAACGCCTGAAAGTCGAAGGAGTGGTGCAATGATCACCGATTATTCCGACAGCCTGATCGTGCAGGAAGTGTCCCCGCGCGACGGTCTGCAAATCGAACCGACCTGGGTTGAAACCCACGACAAGATCGCCCTGATCGATCAATTGTCGCAGGCCGGATTCAGCCGCATCGAAGCCGGTTCGTTCGTGTCGCCCAAGGCCATTCCGGCGCTGCGCGATGGCGAACTGGTGTTCAAGGGCATCACCCGGCAACCGGGGGTGATCTACGTTGCGCTGATCCCCAACCTCAAAGGCGCGCAACGGGCGCTGGCGTGCCGTGCCGATGAGCTGAACCTGGTGATGTCCGCCAGCCAGCCCCATAACCTGGCGAACATGCGCATGCGCTGTGAAGATTCATTGGCCGCGTTCGGCGAGATTGTGCAGTTCGTCGGCGACAGTCCCGTGCGACTCAACGGCAGCATCGCCACCACCTTCGGCTGCCCGTTCGAAGGCAAGATCGATGAGGACCGCGTACTGCAAATCGTCGAGGCCTATCAGGAACTCGGCATCCAGGGCATTACCCTGGCCGACACCACGGGCATGGCCAACCCGCGTCAGGTCGACCGGCTGGTGCGCCGGGTGCTGCAGCGGGTGTCCCCGGCGGACCTGACCCTGCACTTTCACAACACTCGGGGCCTTGGCCTGTGCAACGTGCTGGCCGCCTACGAGGCCGGTGCCCGACGCTTCGACGCGGCCCTCGGCGGCCTCGGCGGCTGCCCGTTTGCACCGGGTGCATCGGGCAACATCTGCACCGAGGATCTGGTGAACCTGTGCGATGAAGTCGGCATTCACACCGGTGTCGATCTGCCGCTGTTGCTGAAACTGTCCCGGGGACTGCCGGCGCTGCTCGGTCATGAAGTGCCTGGACAACTGGCCAAGGCCGGACGCAATTGCGATCTGCACCCGATCCCGACCTGACACCACAGTAAAAAGCCCCTCAACCAGACAACAAAAACAATCGGACACCCACGGGAAGTCCGCCTGGAGAAATGCAATGAGCCTTAATGCACTGGAGGCCGGCGCGAGCCCGGCCGTTAGCCACGACACCGAAAAAGCCCTGGTCAGCAAAGTCGCCTGGCGTCTGATGCCGCTGATCATGGTCTGCTACCTGTTCGCCTTTTTCGACCGCATCAATATCAGCTTCGCCAAGTTTCAGCTGCAGACCGACCTGAGCCTGAGCGACACCGCGTACGGCCTCGGTGCCGGATTGTTCGTGGTCGGCTATGTGATTTTCGAAGTGCCGAGCAACATGATGCTGTACAAGGTCGGCGCCCGGCGCTGGATCGCCCGGATCATGATGTCCTGGGGCCTGGCCACGGCGGCCATGGTGTTCGTCAACAGCGAATGGCAGTTCTACGTGCTGCGCTTCGTGATCGGCGCGATGGAGGCGGGTTTTGCCCCGGGCGTGCTGTATTACCTGACCCTGTGGTTCCCGCAGCACTATCGCGGGCGCATCACCTCGATGCTGTTCCTGTCGTCGGCGTTCGCCGGCCTGGTGGGGGCGCCGTTCTCCGGCCTGGTGCTGCAACACCTCGACGGTGTGCTGCAAATGCGTGGCTGGCACTGGCTGTTCCTGCTCGGTGGCGTGCCATGCATTGGCCTCGGCTTGCTGGTGCTGACCCTGCTCAAGGACCGCATCGAAGACGCTCATTGGCTGACATCTTCGGAGAAGACCCTGCTGGCCAGCCGCATCGCTCAGCATGAGCCGCACAAGAGTGGTGGTTCGCTGCTCGCCGCGCTGCGGATTCCGGGTTTCCTGACCTTGGGCCTGATCTATTTCCTGATTCAGGTGGCGTCCTACGGCTTGAATTTCTGGGCGCCGCAACTGATCCGCAGCGCGGGGACCGAGAGCCCGGTGATGATCGGCTTGCTGACGGCCATCCCTTATATCTGCGGTGCCATCAGCATGGTGGTGATCGGACGCCTGTCCGATGCTACCGGCGAGCGACGCAAGTTTGTCGCCGGTCTGGTGGCGGTCGGTGCGATCGGGTTCTTCTGCGCAGGAATCTTCGCCAACCACACGACTTTCCTGATTGTCGCGCTGGGCCTGCTCGGTGCCGGGATCATCGCCTCCATCCCGAGCTTCTGGACCCTGCCGCCGAAACTGCTGGCCGGCGCCGGTGCGGGCGCTGCCGGCGGGATTGCGGTGATCAACACCCTGGGCCAGTTCGGCGGCATCGTCAGCCCGGTGATGGTCGGCCGGATCAAGGACCTGACCGGCAGCACCACGCCGGCGCTGTATGTCATTGGTGTGTGTGCGCTGATTGCCGTGGCGCTGTTGCTGTGGGGGTTGCCGCAGAAGTTGCGCACACTGGATAAGTTCTAAACGGTTCGCAGGCTACGCCGGTTCCTGTACGGACCACGCATCCGTGCCGGGGCTGGCGATGACTTTCCGACAAGCACCACAGCACTGTCGCCTTACCCCGTCACCAAAGTTTTGCTCGGTGTGGCACCGAATTGAATCAACACCACCCCGGCCATCAACAGCACCACCCCAACCAACTTGGGCAAGGTGACCTGCCGCTCCATCAATCCAAACCAGCCGTAGTGATCCAGCAACAACGACGCCACCACTTGTCCCGCCAGCGCCAATGCCATGAACCCCGCGGCACCGAGTTTGGGCAACAGCACCAACGCCAGGGAAATAAAGCACACCCCAAAAGCACCACCTGCCCACATCCAAAGCGGCGCCTTGCTGATGAACGCCAGCGACGGCAACGGCAAACGCATCGCAACGATGATCGGCAGCAACACCACAACGCTCACCAGCAACGAGGCGAGCGTCGCCCATAACGGATGGCCCAACCCGCGCCCGAGATTGACGTTGATCGCACTCTGAAACGGCACCACCGCCCCGGCAATCATTGCCAGCACCAACAGACTTGCCCAATGCAACGTACTCATGATCGATCCCCAACAGGTATTGCTGGACTCTAGGGTATTCGTCGCGCAGATTTAAATTCCGTTTTGTTATTCAGAACATGCAGCAGATGAATGATCTTCGACGCATCGACCTCAATTTGCTGGTGATCCTCGACGCCTTGCTCAGCGAACAGCACGTGACCCGGGCGGCCGAGCGTCTGCACTTGAGCCAGCCAGCGGTCAGTCATGCGCTGGCGCGATTGCGTGACCTGCTTGGTGATCCGCTGCTGGTGCGCGCCGGGGCCGGCCTTGTGCCGACTCCGCGAGCGCTGGAACTGGTGGCACCGTTGGCCGAAGCCCTGGCTCAGGTGCAAGCGTTACTGGCGCCGAACGCCTTCGATCCGGCCACCGCCAGGCGCACTTTCCGCCTGGCGATGTCCGACTATGGCGCCGCCATTGTCCTGCCGGGACTGATCCGAACATTGCGCCGCGAAGCGCCGGGCATTGACCTGCAAATCAGCCATGGCAGTCGCGAAAGCATGCTCGAAGGGGTGCTCAACGGTGACATTGATGTCGCCGCCGGTGTGTTCCCGGAAATGCCCAACGAGTTGCGCAATACGCCGCTGTTCGAAGAGCACTACGCCTGCCTGGTCGACCGCAAAAGCTTGCCTGCCGACGGTGTGCTCGACCTGCCAACCTATTTGGCACGGCCTCATGTGCTGCTGGAGATGCGCGGCAGCGGCACCCCGGAAATCGAGCGCGCGCTGACCGCCCTGCGTGAACGTCGCCGAGTCGCCATCAGCCTGCCGCATTGGCGCGTGGCCCCGGAATTCATCAGCGGTACCGACCTGATCCTCACCGTCGCGTCGCGCGGCCTGTGCGATATCGATGAGTCCTCATTGGTCGTCTTGCCACCGCCATTTCACATTCCGTCGTTTACCTTTGTACTGGTCTGGCACAAACGGCGAGGCGGGGATCAGGCATTGAACTGGCTGAATGAGCGGATCGTGCAGGGGGGGCCACCGCTGAAGAATTTCTGTCGCGACCAGGCAGTCGACAGCTGAGGACCTGATATAGACTGGCCACCATTCACCAAGCAGTTCAAAAGGACTCCCCATGACCCCATCGTTGCTAATGGCCGTGCTCGCTTCGGGTTTTATCTACGGCATCACCCCGGGGCCGGGTGTGCTGGCGGTGTTCGGCATTGGCGCGGCCCACGGGCGACGTGCCGGGGCGGGGTTTCTGTGCGGGCATTTGCTCGGTGATGTGCTCTGGTGCAGCACCGCGCTGATCGCGATTGTCGGTGCGCGGGAGATCGGCAGTACCGCGTTCGACGTGCTCGGTGTGCTCAGCGGCCTGTACCTGTTCTGGCTCGGCTGGCGTGCGGTGCGCGCCCGGCGCAGCAGCGCTGATGCGCCCCAGGGCCCGGCGCGGCAGCCGTTCTGGCACGGCATTCTGTTTGGTTTGACCAATCCCAAAGCCTATCCGGTGGCGGTGGCGACGTTCACGGCATTGCTGTCGAGCCGCGCGGAACTGCTCAACTGGTCAATGCTGCCGGCGCTGATCGCCCTGAGTTTCGTCGGCGGGTTGCTCGCTTACGCTATTCTCATCGGCGTTGTCGGTGCGCGGCGAGTGCGCAGCTTGTACCAGCGTCATGAACTGGCAATCACCCGGTTGTGCGGGGTGATGTTCATCGGTTTCGCCATCAACGCGCTGGTCCATGCGTTGCCGGGGCTGATGCCGAACAAGGCTTGAATGTGATCACAAGGATGCAAGGCCGAAAGGGGCAGGGATGGTTGATGAGTGCTGCATGATCGGGACACCCACGCTGAACCATGGAAAACCGAAATTCCGCGCCGCTGGCGAGCTATATCGATCTGTTGCTGGACGCCGTCTGTGCGGTGGATAAGCAGGGCCGCTTCGTCTTTGTCAGTGCGGCGTGCGAGCGCATTTTCGGCTACAGCGCCGATGAGATGATCGGCCAGCCGATGATCGACATGGTGCACCCGGCCGATCGCCAGCGAACCCTCGATGCCGCCCGGGAGATCATGGGCGGCGAGCCCAAGCTCAACTTCGAAAACCGCTACCTGCGCAAGGATGGCCGCGTGGTGCACATCCTCTGGTCGGCACGTTGGTCTGAGGACGATCAGTTGCGCATCGCAGTGGCCCGCGACATCACCGAACGCAAGCAGGCCGAATCCCGGCAGGCCGCGCTGTATGCGATTTCCGAAGCGGCCCACGCGGCAGAGGATCTGCTGGCGCTGTTCAAACGCATCCACATGATCATCGGCGAATGGCTGCCGGCACTGAATTTTTCCGTGGCGCTGTACGACGAACACTGCGCGCAACTGAATTTCCCTTATCACGTCGATGACCACGAGCCACAGCCGGAACAACCCGGAACCATGACCGGGCGCCTGTGCACCGAAGTGATCCGCACGGGGCAGCCGATCCTGTTGACCCCGGACCAGTGCACACCGCCTGCCGGCTTCGAAGTGTTGGTGACCGGGCAGAACGCACCGTGTTGGCTGGGTGTGCCGCTGAACTCGCAAAACGGCACCATCGGCGCGTTGATCGTCAAAAGCATTCCGGGTGGCGAGCGCTACACCGAGCAAGACAAGGAACTGCTGCAATACGTCTGCGCCCAGGTCGCAACCGCCATCGAGCGCAAGCAACTGCATGCCCGCCTGCAATACATGGCCCAGTACGACCAACTGACCCAGTTACCCAACCGTGAACTGCTGCGCGACCGGCTCAAGGCATCACTGCAAGTGGCCCGGGAGGACGGCGGGCGTATGGCGCTGTTGTACGTCGACCTCGACCGCTTCAAGCAAGTCAATGACACCCATGGTCACGCGGTCGGCGACATGCTGCTGCAAGCGGTGGCCAACCGGCTCAAGGGCTGCGTGCGGGAAACCGACACCGTGGCACGTATCGGCGGCGATGAATTCGTAGTGTTGCTGCACAGCATTCGCGCTGCGGACGATACCGACATCGTGGTCGAGAAAATCCGTCAGGTCCTGGTCCAGCCCCTGCGCCTGGACGGGCACAGCCTGAACATCCAGCCAAGTATCGGCGTCGCCCGATACCCCGATCACGGCACCGAAGAGAAGCAATTGTTCAGGCATGCCGACGAAGCGATGTATTGCGCCAAACGCGAGAATCACTTGCACCGCGTTTGAATCTAACGAGTGCCGTTCGTCGTGGTATCCACGCAATTTTCTAAACCTTTTGGGACGCGCAACTTCAGATTCTATAGGGGTTACAGCTCGCCGCGATCATCACCAGGAGGAAGAGAATCATGCCTGATTCAAGAAACTCGAACTCGGGGAATTTCGCCAACGATCGAACGAAGGCCTCTGAAACCGGTCGCAAGGGTGGGAAAACCACCACCACGACCGTCGATAAAGACCCGGCGAAACCCGGCATGGGCCGCAAGGGCGGTCAGAAATCCCGCTAAAGGATGCGGGTGGTTTTTATTGAGAAGCGGAGGCGAAAGCTCCCGTTTGAACTTTTCAAGGAGGGCGCGACCATGAACCGGATGGCCACCCGATTATGCAATGCCAGTTTTGCCACGTTACTGGGCCTGTTTGCCAGCAGCGTCTTTGCCCAGTCGCCCGCCGAATTCATCGACGAGGCCTCGGCAAAAGGTATCGCCGATATTGAAGCGAGTCGCCTGGCGCACCAGAAATCCGAGTCCAAAGAGGTCAAGGACTACACCATCGTCGTCATCAACGACCGCACCACCGCCAACCAGCATCTGGCGAAAATCGCCAAGAAACTCGACTTACCGGTCGCTCCACGCGAAGAGGTTGTCGAAAAGGCCAAAGCACTGATGCCACAAGTCATGGATGGGGCGACTTTCGATGAGGCCTATGCCGCCAGTCAGGTGAAGACCACCCAGGAAGCCATCGATCAGCTGCAGCAGGAGGCGCAGACCACCGACGTGCCGGAAATCAAGGCGTTCGCCGAAGAAACCCTGCCCAAATTGCAAAATCATCTGCAAATGGCCAAGGCGTTACAGGCCAGTCGTTGAGCTGAAGGTTTGAACACAAACGGCGCGGGACTTCAGTGACGCGCCGTTTTTCTTTTCTGCACTGATCCAGATGCGGCATGGGGTTGTGCGTAGGGTTTTTCAGACAGTGGCGGTCGAATGAAAATTCGACGTGACCGAAAAGGTGATTTTCTGAAACCTATGGTGGTGCCCATCGCGGTATCGTAGCGTCCCGAGGACAACGCACCGACAGGAGAACGCAATGAGTTGGTCCGCCAAACAGTACGTCGCTTTTGAAGATGAACGCACCCGTCCCGCCCGTGATCTGCTGGCGGCCGTCCCCGCCGGTGACGTGCGTTCGGCCATCGATATCGGTTGCGGTCCCGGTAACTCGACCGAGCTGCTGGTGGAGCGTTTTGCCGATGCCACGGTGCGTGGGCTGGACAGTTCCAGCGACATGATCGGAGCCGCTCGCAAGCGCTTGCCCCAGGTGCAGTTCGACATCGCCGACATCGACACCTGGAATGACAGTGGCCCGTTCGATGTGATTTTCGCCAACGCGGTGTTGCAGTGGGTGCCTGATCACGCGACTTTGCTACCGTCGCTGGTGAGTAAACTGGCGCCGGGTGGCAGCCTGGCCGTCCAGATGCCTGACAACCTGAATGAACACTCGCACCGTTTGATGCGTGAAGTCGCCGCTGATGGCCCATGGGCCAGCAAACTGGCAGACGCCGCAGGGCAGCGGACCGAGATGGCTGATGCCAGTGGCTACTACTCGATATTGAAAGCCTGTTGCACCCGCGTCGATGTGTGGCGCACCACTTACCATCATCCGCTCGCGGACGGTGCGTCTGGCTTGGTGGAGTGGTTCAAGGGCAGTGGTTTGCGGCCGTTTCTCGATCCGCTGGATGAGGCGGAACGGGCGCAGTATCTGAAGCAGTATCAGGCTGCTATCGAGCAGGCGTATCCGGCATTGGCCGATGGTTCGGTGCTGTTGCCATTCCCGCGACTGTTTATCGTCGCGACCCGCTGACGCGAAAAAGGGACAGTTGATGAGCGTCAACTGTCCCTTTTTTACCGCTTGGAAAAATCACTGTGGCTTGTTCTTTTTTGAGCGCCGGGCACTCAAGTACTCAAAGGCAAACGAGGCAAAGCCGAACAACCCGATCATTGAAATGATCATGATTCCCAACTCTGAATTGTGCATGTTGATCTCGGGGCGAAGGGGGAGCCGGGAGAATAAGGGAACTGTTGCCGGGCTCAACGCAGCTCTACGGCTTCTTTACTCGCTTGCGGTGATCCATACGCAAAAGATATGAGCGTCTGGGTGGCGACGAGTAATTGCAACCTGTGGCGAAGGAGCAAGCTCCCTCGCCACTATCGCCCACGCTATCTCTTAACTGGCCGCGTTTGGCCGATGTGACGTCAGGATGGTTCTGCGTCCATTCGGCGAGCGATCACATCCAGTACATCGCAACCGTCACGCAAGGGCACACAGCACAGCAACGCAAAGTCACTGAGTACAACTGAGTCAGAGGTCAGGTCGCCGCGCATCGCGAGGTTTTCAAGAAGTTGCGTCACGGCGCGAATTCTGTAGCTGGCGGTGCTGAGCAGGGAGTGCAGGGGTTGGGTAGTGTTGACGAACAGCGAGGGTAGATCGTCGGCGTTGCTGGTTAAAGCCATGAACTCTTTCATGAGTGATTACCAATTGTAGGTGGAAGACCTACCACTCAATTGTCGCCAAACAATAGGGTGGTAGCTGTACGCGGGTTGGCGAACCGGACAATTGGCAAAACCGGTAGACCCGAAGGTCTCCCACGCACAGCTACCGAAAAAGAGGCAACCAAGTGCGCTTAGAAACGCTCCGAGTAAGGCTCGGAGGTTTCTATGCCATTGACATCGAGTCGCCAAATCCGATACGCCATTTGGGCGCGGTCGGACTATAGGTCTCATGACAAAGGCACAGCAATGCGCAAGTCTACGGACATTTCCCAGTGTCGTGTAGGACGTTGCTTTTTCTAGCGTTGATCTCCGTTGGGCCTTTAAAAGTGGGCGCTTAACACTAGCGTTGGCAGGCGCATCACCAAATTCTGCGCACAAAAAAACCGGCCACTCGGACCGGTCTTCTTTTCAGCTGCAGTTGCACGCTATCCAGTTCTGCCGAAGATCACTCTTCACCAGCCCCCATCACTCGATCCTCAAATGCGGAGCGCACTGCATCCACAACACGTTGCGCCATGCCTTCATCTTCAAGCTGCGGGTATCCTTTCTTCAGCTTTCCGGAAACCATCCAGCTGTTTTCCTTAATGGAGCGGATGATGCGGTTCGCATCCTGATCCGGCATCTCAAGCACTTCTTTGAGTTGTTCCTGCGCTCGCTGAAAGATCATCAGTACTCTGGCCTCATCCGCCATCTCCGTTCGAATCGTGTGCTCGACGACGCGGGCTGTGTACAGGACATGTTCGGTGAGATCGGGGTATCGCCAGGCAAAGCCTGCGTCTACGTATTCATCGAAGATGAAGTTGCTGGGAGTTCCGTCCTCATAGGTCACGAGTTCACTAAACCGATAGGCTGCCGCGTAACGGCGCATGAACGGTCGTGAGAATACTTCAAGCGTACGATCGTAGCCGGCCCTGAAATCGATAGAGCTGGTGATCGTGGCTGACACGGGCAGAATCACTCCGTCGGGCACTGCCTTGTCCCGGATCAAGGTGTCGTTGATCAGGAAGCGATGAATCCGGCCGTTGCCGTCACGCATGGGATGGATGTACACGAAGCCGAATGCAAGCACCGCGGCGCGTGCCACTGACTCGGCACCACGCGTTGCGACCTCGAACTCGTTGAGGCCTTCCAGGAGGGGGGCAAGATCTTCAAAGTGCGGGGCAATGTAATGCACGATGTCTTCGCGCATTGTGGCCTGACCTACAAATACCGGGGAGCGCCGCAACCCGAGCCCGATGGCATCTCGCCCGAGAATGCCGGCTTGAAGGGATTGCAGGCTGTCATTGCTCAATGGGGCTTCGATATGGCCGCAGTGCTGGGCAATGACATGCGCGAATCGCTGGATACGATCAGCCTGGTCGGCCTCTTTTTCGATGAGAAAGCTGGCTCGCGACTCCTTGAACGTCAACCAACTGGCCGTACGCATCAAGATATCGGCACCAAAGGTTCGATCCAACTCCTTCAACGCAGCGTCCAGATCGAATTGCAGAGCCTCCTTGACTGCCGCTGTACGACGAACCAAAGGGCAGAACCCGGGTGTACCGGGCAGGTTATTTTTGATTCGCCAACGTCGAACTCGTGGTGGTTCGCTACGGGTGAGGTAGTCCTGCGCAGAAAGTGCATCGACATAGCCGCCGTTGGTTACGTCCGGCACATCCAGACTTTGCCCTGTCAGCCATTCGTAGAGAAACCCCGTGCGGCGCGCATATTGGCCGAAAGGCTCCCGCTGGCACCAGGCTACGATAGGGGCGGAGCCGGTCTTCGCAAACAGGCGGGCAAAGAATTCGAGATGAATTTCTTCGTACTTGAGGCCGAATTCGAAATGCCCTGAAAAATCGTCGGCAGGCCGGTAGCTCGGGGGATACTGATTCTGCGTATGCCCGCTACTTTCGCGACTGACACGTGTCGTGCCAATCGTCGATTCGACGTGCAGAGGTTGTGCCAGAGCGATGTCGTACTGGTTTGCGAGTGCCTTGAAACCGACCTGCATTGACGAAATCCTTTACTGGGGCGACAAAAACGCTAACGAATGCCTAATCCTACGCGAAAACGTTAATTTTTTTGCGGGAGTGAAAAGGCTAACGGTCACCGAAATTCGCTAACAAATCCCCATCTTGCGAAAAAAACGCTAACGGGACTTTTATAGTAGTCGCTTCTGCGCAGGAGCACTGTGCGTATGGATGGGCGCCAGGTAAGCCTTCTAAACGAAAAAGTTGCGGAAGGTTCGGATGAAGGGAACCCCTATACCTGCGAGTCCCCCAAATTGCGGACACAAAAAAACCGGCCATCAAGGCCGGCTTTTTCTGTCTCGTTTGACGGAGGCTTTTACGCAACTGGCAATCCAGCAAAGTAGCACCAGCGCATTTTCCGTGAACACCGCTAAATCATTGGTGCTTGGCGTCCCGCTGGTCGACCCCTCATCTATTTGCCCCCTCCGCCTGCGTAACAGTTCCTTTGGCCGCATGGGTTCAGGAACGCAGTCGCCCAATGAAAACGGCCTGGCCCCCTTTGGGGGAGCCAGGCCGTCTACCTGCAGCAGCGTTTAGACAATGTCAGTGCTTGCCATGTTGGTCACACCGACCAACTGGATGATGTTGGTGATACCCACACCGTCACCGTCCTGTGCCAGGTAGCCGTCGCCTCCAACGACGCCGAAGTAGTAGTTGGTGGTGCCGTTCAGCGCGCCATCGGCGGCCGAGATAAATCCGGCCATGCTGGTGGGTGCCAGCACTTCGCTGTAGTTGGCTCCAGTACCTGCCGCCGTGAAGTCCAGCTTGTCGACGCCGGAGACGAAGCCGGCGGAGATCACGCTAGTCGTTGCGGACAGCAGCACGTCGGTATCGGCATCCAGGGCCTTGAAGCTGAAGGTGTCCACACCCGTGCCGCCGGTGAAGGTCTTGCCGCCAGCGATGGTCACGTCCAGGGTCTGGGCAGGGGTCGAATCTCCGTCAAAATCCGTCACCGTCACGTTGAAGGTCAGGCGGGCATCAGGCGTCGACGAGGTCACAAAACCCATGTCAACGATCTTGACCACGTCGCTGTCCCAGGTTCCTGCTTCGCCGGCCTCCACGGGATTGCTCTTGCTGCCCTCACCAGCCTCATTCCCGAACGCCAATTTGGCACCGGTGCTTGCCCCACTGAGGCCGACGTTGCCGTTGAGGTTGTACCCTTCGCCAGTGACGCCCTCGGTCGAAACCAGCACCTGCACGCCCTGGATCACGTAGTTCTCGGTGCCGAAGTTGTAGTCATTGCGCTCGAGAATCACCGCGCCGTCGTTCTGATCCAGTGTGATCCCGTACGCCGCGGGATTCGCAATTGGATGGAAGTTGTTGTTGGTGGTGGAGGGGGTTTTCAGAATGATGTCCTGGCTGTCGACAATGATCGCCCGGGTGATCGGATTGTTGGATCCGTCAGGATCGACCAGCTTCAACACCAGCACCAGATCCTCGTTGCCGATGCCGTCGAACTTGATGAAGATCCCGTTGCTCGTGGCGGTGGGCGCCAAGTTGGTGTTGCCGAATGGATTGGCGGTGAAGAAGTCCAGGTCCATCACCTCGCCCTGCTGGATGGTGTCGCCGGCCACGCCGGCCGCAGTCCCGGAAACACTCACCCAGGACGTCGCCGCAGAGAACAGCTCACCAGGGCTGAAGGCGTTGTCGCCACCCGCCTTGATGTTGTTGGCTCCGGTTCCACCGTTTGCTTCGGCGAATCCACTGAACTGCACGAAGAAGTCGTCGGCCAGATTGGCCACCGAGACCGGCGGCTGTTGGTTGATCGGCGTCGTGCCGCCGATCGCGTAGCCGGTGAAACCCTTCGCAGTCGACGTCCTCAGGATGCTGAAGCTTTCGATCTCGTCGGTCAGGCTCAGCGTGTAGGTGTCGGCCACCTTGTCGAACGTCAGCGTACCGGTCGCATTAGTGGTAGCGCCCTGGGTCGGGTCGGACATATAGCTGAAGGCGATGTTGAACACCGCCGAGGTGTCGGTTTCCGAGACCCAGTTTACCGACCCAGGGGTAAAGGCGTTCGCTCCCACCGAGACGCCCGTCATGCTCACGGACAAGTCGCTGCTCAAGGCGCTGTATGTTCCCAGTCGATCATCCGCGCCGATGTCGTAAGCGAAGGTGCCGGTGCCACCGGGGGTCGGATTGGCAGAGTTCGGGTAGACCAGGTTCGACTTGGCCGTTACCACCGGCGAGTCATCATCGACCGTGATCACCAGCTTTTCGGCTGCTGCCGTCACCGTATCGCCATCTGCGTCGGTAGCCTGCAGGATGGTGCCGAGCTGGAGGACAAGGTCGTTCTCGGTGTTGTCGCCCGGCCCCCCATTGAGGCTCGGGTGGTCGAGTTGGTCGAGCTGCGTGAAAACGTAGGCGCCGGTCGCCGCAGTCAGCGCAAAGGTGAACACTTCGCGGTCAGCGGCTTGGTAAATGCCGTCGCTGGCTCCGACGTCCACGTAGGCCGTCAGCGTGTTGCCCGTCACGTCATATTTCACCGCCTCGCCCTTGGAGGTCAGCGTCTGCAGCAGATTGCTGGTGTTCGTGGACAGGCCATAGGTCAGCGGATTGTCGACGCCGGACTGGAAGATCGAGGCGATGCTGTCTGAGGCGGACGCGAGCTCCCCGCTTACATCGTTGGCCCCGCCTGCGATCCCGCCGGGCAAGCCGTCCTCGTCCACCGTTGCTGTCACGGGCGTGCCGTTTGCCGTCGGCCCATCGTCCTGGAAGGCGACACGGGCGCCGATGCCGACCGAGGCGGTGTCGGTGTCGCCATCGCCGTCGGTGACGGTGGCGACCGCGAGCAGCGCGGCGTTGTCGATAGCGAGCGACTCATCGTGGCTGGCGCCGCCGGTGGGGTGCTTGATCGAGTGGTACTGCACGACGCTGAGTACGCCGGTGCTGGAGTTGATCGCCACGGCGAAGGCGGCTTCGCCGTCATCGGCGCCGCCGGAAATGCGGCCGACCACCAGCGCGCCTTCTTTGGTCAACAGGATGCTATTGCCTTCCGTCGTGTCCAGGCCGGAGTCGACGCCGGCACTCGCGACATTGAGCGAGTAGGCAGTGCTGGCCAGACCGTCCTGGCCGCCGCTACTGGCGCTGGAGTCGATCACCGAGGCGCTGCCCTGGGCGTAGGCCGCGGTCATGTCGGTGCTGACGGTGGCAACGGCGGCGAACACGGCAAGCGGGCCGGCTACGTCGTCCGCATCACCATCAAGTCCCGCTGTTTCATCGTGCCGGACCAGGCCAGCACCGAGCGCCGCCGATGCTGTCGGGCCATCGTCCTGGAAGGCGACACGGGCGCCGATGCCGACTGAGGCGGCGTGGGTGTCGCCATCGCCGTCGGTGACGGTGGCGACCGCGAGCAGCGCGGCGTTGTCGATAGCGAGCGACTCATCGTGGCTGGCGCCGCCGGTGGGGTGCTTGATCGAGTGGTACTGCACGACGCTGAGTACGCCGGTGCTGGCGTCGATCGCCACGGCGAAGGCGGCTTCGCCGTTATCGGTGCCGCCGGAGATGCGGCCGACCACCAGCGCGCCTTCCTTGGTCAACAGGATGCTATCGCCTTCGGTGGTGTCCAGGCCGGAGTCGACGCCGGCACTCGCGACATTGAGCGAGTAGGCGGTGCTGGCCAGACCATCCTGGCCGCCGCTGCTGGCGCTGGCGTCGATCACCGAGGCGCTGCCCCGGGCGTAGGCCGCGGTCATGTCGGTGCTGACGGTAGCGACTGTGGCGAACACGGCAAGCGGGCCGGTCAGGTCGTCGGCATCAGTGTCATTGCCCGCTGTTTCATCGTGCCGGACCAGGCCGGCGCCAAGCACCGCCGAGGCTGTCGGGCCATCGTCCTGGAAGAAGACACGGGCGCCGATGCCGACCGAGGCGGGGTCGGTGTCGCCATCGCCGTCGGTGACGGTGACTACCGCGAGCAGCGCGGCGTTGTTGATAGCGAGCGACTCATCGTGGCTGGCGCCGCCGGTGGGGTGCTTGATCGAGTGGTACTGCACGACGCTGAGCACGCCGGTGCTGGCGTCGATCGCCACGGCGAAGGCGGCTTCGCCGTTATCGGTGCCGCCAGAGATGCGGCCGACCACCAGCGCGCCTTCCTTGGTCAACAGGATGCTATTGCCTTCCGTCGTGTCCAGGCCGGAGTCGACGCCGGCACTCGCGACATTGAGCGAGTAGACGGTGCTGGCCAGACCATCCTGGCCGCCGCTGCTGGCGCTGGAGTCGATCACCGAGGCGCTGCCCTGGGCATAGGCCGCGGTCATGTCGGTGCTGACGGTGGCAACGGCGGCGAACACGGCAAGCGGGCCGGTCACGTCGTCCGCATCACCATCAAGTCCCGCTGTTTCATCGTGCCTGACCAGGCCAGCACCGAGCGCCGCCAAGGCTGTCGGGCCATCGTCCTCGAAGTTCACCGCGCTGCCGATTTCCTGGGGCACGGCGACGATATTGGGCAAATGGAAGCCGCCGATATCGAAGGGGGAGTTGAGCTGGGCATTCGCATTTCCGATGTTCTCGATCAACACACGGTTGTGCAGTTCGCTGGTGGTGTATTCGATCGAGTATTTGGACTGGAAGCCAGCAATCGTCACGGTGCGATCGGTGTTGTTATTGCTGGGGTTGAACGTCACGGTGATATTGCCAACCGTCGTGTTAACCGTGACACCGTCGAGACCGGCGATGATATTGCCGTTGCCATCGCGGATCGTGACGCTGGTGATGTAGGCCAGGTTGTCGTCCGCGTCCAGGAGCCCCTCGTAGTAGTCACTCTTCTCCTCGAAATCCGTGGTGTAGGCGCTGATCCTGGCCGTGGACGCCTTGGGCGGTGTCTGCTGCGCAATGACAAAGGTCGCACCCGTCGCGCCGAAGAGTTCACCAAAGTCGATGTTGTCTTCGACGATCGCCTCGCCGTGCGTCAGGCCAGGCACGGTGTAGAGGGGGTTGGGGTTGGTCACGAAGGTGAAGATCATCCCTTCGCCAGGATCGACCCCCTGGTTGTTGGTGCCGATGGTCGTGGCGCCGCCACCCTGGCTGGTATTGACGGTGTCACCCGCATCCTTGCCATTGACGATCTTGTCCGGATCAAGGCCGGTGACGACGAGCCCCACGTCAGAGCTGCCGGCTTTGAACATCAGGAACTTGTTCTGCCCGGACGGCACACCGGCGAAGTCGAAGGCGGCATCCTGGCTGGCGGTGGCCCAGAGGTGGTCCGTCATGTCGACCACGTCGTCGGGGTTCGAGGCATCCGGGTTCTTGAGCGGCGCGAACTGCGTCATCCAGACCTTGGCGCCGGTTGCCGTCTGTTCCAGATAGGCGGAGAAAACGATGGTGCCGTTCGGATCTGCCAAGTCGTCCTCGGGCGCGTCAGCGGTCCCTTCAGCGCCTATGCGGCCCAGGACGATGTTGTTGTTGGTGGAGTCCGTGTACAGGAAGATTCTCCTGCCATCGAGGGTATAGAGACCGCTCCAGTCCGAACCGGCATTGTCATTGGTCGGGTCGCCGAGCGCTTTGCCATCGGCATCGGTGAAGGCGAGATCGAGGTAGCCGCCGGTGATGGTGATCAGGTCGGTACCGGTGTTGCCAGCGGCGCCGGTATAGCCACTCAGCGCAGTCTGCATTGGAGTAACGGTGCCCAACAGCGCAAGCAATCGGGACTCGAACGCCAACGGGAGGTCGTTGGTTTCGTCGGTGCCGTTGATTGCGGCAACGGCAATGTCGTTATCGTTGCTGTCGTCTGGGATGCCGGGTGTGGCAGTGGCGTTCTGTAAACCGCCTGATTCATCAGTTGTGATGCTGCCGCTCAACGTAATAGCCATGACGTTCTCCTGAGGAGTTCCGGTCATCGAGGCCTGACCGTTGACCTTGCATTGCTAAACGCCATCATGGAGAACGGCCGGGGGATTGGGCATGGCCCGATACTCCCAATTGGGGCAGGAGATTCGGACTACCAGGATGCGCAAACGGGATGTGGGAGGACGCGACGCCGCAAATCCCGCGTGTGGATGAGGGTATGGCGCCTGTGCTCAAGGCCGCCCGGTGCGGGGAGGCAGCCTTCTTGACGGAGGTACGCGAAGCCCGGCGTGCCGAAGCTCCTGTCTGTCTTGCTACTGGATATCAGCCAATCACGGATATACCGGGTGATGCCGGGCTATTTGCAGGTGAGAATTTCTTCGCCACTGAAATAGCCACTTCCTGCGACGCATCTTCGTCAGTGATTCAATGGTGAAGCCAGCCCTGGTACAGCGTATGCGATCCATGAACCCCACACTTTAAAGGTGGGGGCGTATAGCTATCTTGGTATTTGCGGCGTGCAGCTCCACGGATAGGGCTCTTGGCCGTTGGCTTTAGCCGTCTCGACCAAACTGTAAAGTTGAGCGCTGGCCATCGCGCCTTTGGGCGTGTCGCTGAACAGCCAGTTCTTGCGCCCGATCACGAAGGGCCTGATCGCACGCTCTGCCGCGTTGTTGTCGATCGGCAGAAAACCGGCGTTGGTGTAGCGCACCAACTTGTCCCAGTTGCTGGCCAGATAACTGATGGCTTTTCCCCGCACGTTTTGCGCCTCGACAAACTTGCGTCGTGCATGTGCCCAGCAGCCTAAACGTTCGACACCAGCCTTCGCTGCGCTTTGATCAGTGGTGCGAGTAGATGTGTGGATTTCTCTTGGACCCAATTGAGCGCGATAGCGAACCGGGACGGTGATGCGAAGGACGTAGATTCCGCTCGGACGGCGGTAGAGGTTGTTGCGTTGAGTCACGTTGTAGTTGCCCCGTGTAGGACGGTCACGTGACTATCTCGCTTTTTGCTCAGTAGATTTCAGAGAAATCAATGAGTTTAGAGAGTAGTGGAGCGGGTGAAGGGAATCTAATTATTCAATAAAAACAAAGAGTTATTTTGTTTTTTGCTATGTGCCATACATGCTGCCATACAGAACAATAGATGCAGTCCCTGACTCTCACCACCTAGAAGTGGGGTTTGCATTTTTTTTTGGGGGGGGGGGCAGCGCCGGATGAGGTATGCCTAGCCTTAAGGGAACCGGGCTTCAGCTGACAGCTGGGACCTAGGCGGCACCGCGAGGTTTACTGAAATGTGATTGGGCCCGCTGACGTTTCAACTTCAGACCGAAGGATTATGAGTCGCCAACTAACGCACCGAGGTGAGTAAAGTCTAGGCTAGGTAGAGGAAGGGTACAATAGCCTTAACCAATTGATTACATGTAGGTTTGGCTAGTTTTTGCTAGGTGGGTAAAACTAGGCACTGTACCGCTGCTGTATATTTTCATGCGATACACAAGGCCTCCTGCACTGGCGCATATGACCTGAGCGGTCCCATGGTTTTCTCCTGTCTCACTGCACTATCATTGTGCCACTAGTGAGCGACCTGATGCGTAAATTGGGTACCACAACCCACAACAAAATAGGAGTTTGATCTATGCGCTTGCTGCTTGCTCTGATACTGCCGTGGCTGACGTTCTTCACCATTGGAAGGCCGATTGCCGGTGTAATCTGCCTAATCCTCCAGATCAAGCTTATGGGCTGGATTCCGGCAACCATTTGGGCCGTGTATGCCCTGAGCCAGTACAATACTGACAAGAAGATCGAACAGTTTCTCGGGCGGAGAACGTAAGCAAGACGGAGCGCGACAAGCTGAAGTTTGCGGCGCTCCAGCCGCTGTGAGTCATCCTGAGGTCGTATAAGCGGAACCTTGTAGGTACGAAAAAATCGTACGGAGGGCACCGCTGACAGGAGGCAACCCCCTACGTCATCTGGGTTGTGTCCAATTGAAGTCCCACCAGACGCCAGGACGATTATTCTCGCCATGTCAGTGTAGGGCTATTTCTGCATTTTCTGACCTTACGGCGTTCACCTCTACAACCTCAATCTGACCGCTTGAATGCAGGTTTACGTTACAACGAAGCCTCTGCTGGCTTAATCCAAGGAGGTGCATCTATGTTAATGAATCGAAGACTGCCGTCACTATTTTCTAACCATGTGGCGTTGCGCCCCTCAACGGGCAATACTTCCTCTAATGAATAACCTAAAAAAAACATTAGCATTTCAGCCATATCCTCGGCCTCCCAGGTTCCAAAAACGGGAGATGATGATAGTCCTGCCATTGAAAGCACGCTAAAGTTAACGCACTGAGGAGACTCTCCAATTAAAACTTTAGGAGTGCGATTAAAAACACGAGCCTTCATAAAAAGGTTTGCTCCCAGTTCTCCAAGCTGTACTGGGTGTAGAGGGTGCCCTTGATATCGTGAAAAGAATGCTGTTCCGGCAAGTGTCTGAGCCCCCATATCAAACGCAGCGAGTATCCCCACTCCACCCAGCCTGAGATACATTGTACGATTAGCAATATCATCCTTATAATCAAATCGTAAATCTGCATTAGTTGGTTCTTGAACCTCAAACACAAATATTGATGCGGGGATATCACTTTCCATTATTGAAAATTTCATCGGCACGCGGCATGACTGAAGAATCAAATGAAGCAGCTGAAATTGCTCCATGTCTTCCGCGCTAACAATATTTCCCGCACCTGGCTCTCGACGATCTAGAGAAAGAAATAGCTCTCTATAAAGCAACCCGTAGAAAATTTTTAGTATCCACACAAGTAAACGTTCGCGATCCATGGCCGCCACTTCAGCAGCACCTTTAATAAAGCGCTCTTGAACTTCTTGTTCTATATCAGACAAACACTCATTATTACAAGTCTGGCAACAAGGGATCACTAACTGCCTGTATGCCAATTTGGTCCCGTTCAGTAGTGTCATTGGCTTATCCCAAAGCCCAAAGTGGTGCAGAAGCCATTTAGGAAATACGTGTTCACGGCTTTTCAGATTGTTTTCAACATCACTCCCACATAAAAAGCACGTTGTTTCTGAAAAATCGTGATCTCGAATAGCGTTATATAGTGACGGTTTAGACACCTTCTACTCCTTGAATTGTGGCTTCGGTGCGCTTGTCTGGGCCTGGGTCTGTCTTAATAATACCCACAACATTAGCATTTACCCCTCTGCCAGCGAGTAGGAGCACCTAGCTATCCTGAGGGGCTCTGTGCGCCCTAATCACGGCCGTAGGGATCGTCTGATAGCCTGAACAAAGGGTCGGATCTTAAATCTGACCCTTCTTGATTTCAAATCCGAAAGTGAGATGGTCCAAAAGGGGGCCATCGTTGGTGAGCTTATCTGAGCACGCCAAGTGCTTGGACGAGATACTGGCAGAATTCCGCGCATCTGGTTAATGCTCTCAGATTTGAGTGCATTTGCTTCAGCTAGGTAAAATCCCTGCGATACCCCGCTCTAGCAGTGAAATATCGCGATATGACGCCGAGGTTGCGGTGAGACATTTTGGTCTTTCTGGCCAGGAAACCCTTTACATACAATCGAAGGAAAACTGGAAGCCCGCCTCCCCAAATTCTACCGCTGATATCTCTTGCCTTTAATGATGGCAAATTCCTATCATCTCCACGCACCGCCCAAAAGAGAGTACAGAGCGTCCTCATATGGATGTGGAGAAGTCGATATGGAAAGAAAGATAAATTTCATTTATCAAGCTATTTCTGACACGCAATCAACAATTAGAGCTATAGACGCTAAAATCGGCTTTCTAATGGTAATTATTTTTATTCCGTTTGTCAGTATAAAAGAAATAACGGCATTTTATAAAATACTTGCTCCTGAATCATTAATTGTTGCAATAGCTATGTGGGTAATTGCCGTGATATGGGCAAGCACGGTATTTATTCTATTTAGGGCGTTATGGTCTATAAAAAACCCTGGCAAAAGCGTAACAGGCGCTGAAGGTTTAGGAGCATTTTTTCATAGTGCGAATTACGAAATGAGCGCTATTGATTGTTTGTTCAACTTCCCAATAAAATCGAAAAACAGCCTTCAGAAAGCCATTTTAAGCATCTCCACTGACGATGAATGGATAATTAAAGAGTTGGTTTTTGAGAAAATGAAGCTTGAATATATTCGAGACATAAAAATGAGAAGGTGCAGTGTAAGCGCAGTTTTGATTCTGATTTGGGTGTCGCTGGGAACGGCTATATATATATTTTCACTATTGAGGTAAGTCTTGTGTTAAGCAAAGCAGAGGAGAACCAGATAAATGCATGTATTAATGAAGCTTTAGATAGAGCCGAGAATCATTGGCGAAATGGCGGATACAAATTAATGGCTAAGGCCGTCACACTTGACTCAATCAACGAGCGTATGGAGTCGGCACCATCTCACATTCCTGGTCACGGAATAGTTCAAGATGAAGAGACTGTGATAGACGAATTCATTGCTCTAGTTGCTGATATGCGTGACTCAAGCAAACATTTGAACTCGGCGATAAGTGCGAAAACTTCAAAAGTATCTCAATTGCAACGAGTATATTATGAAACGTCAGCTCTTTTGCCTGCTTTAGCCTTAACGGTAAAATTCCAGAATGGAAACGTCACAGAGTATTTAGGAGATGGGGTATTGGCGCTATTCAAAGTTGACGCCGCCGATAAGTCCGTCGCAATTTATGCAGCATATGAGGCGGCAGTGAACTCTGTTGGCCGCACAAGACAACTAGTTAATATCATATTGAGCGAAAGGTATAATTTGCCAGAGTTAGATTTGGGCGTTGGACTTGCGTTGAGCAAAACCATTGTAACGCTGATAGGGCTACCTGGAGAAAAACACCCTAAAGCATTCGGCGAATGCGTATTTCGTGCTACAAAGCTTTCTGGTGGGAAAAATGAAATTTATGTCGACGAGTTTGTTCGAGGCACATGGCCTAAAGCAGAAAACGGTACACTGCGCTTTACCCCGCGAGAGAAGAACAATGTTAACGGTTATTTGATTACAAAATAAAATATCCACTTTGCAAGTTTATCGCTTGCGCAACTATAAAATCGGTTGGCCAGCAGCCTGGATACGAAGTTTTTGGTAGGAACGCTAGGGGCAAGTACTCATCGTTGCGTAGCACCTGACCGCAGGCCCAAGCAAGTGCATCGCGGTCTCTCTCTGTTACCGTGAGATGTGGTGGGCTCTGCCAGTGTTTCCCTGGGCGTCGTAGCAGAGGATCAGCAGTAAACCACCTAATAAGGAGCCGCGCCCAAGCTCCAACGCCAATGCTCGGCGACATGAGCGCTACCGCCATCTCGCCTCGAGCATCACTACTTCGGACCTTTGTGAGTGTTTTTGTTGGGTGTACCCTTAGCTGGGCCTTTCGAAGCGACAGGGCTGACTCTTGCTTTAGGCGCTTCTTTGACGACCGTTCCCCTTGGTAATGAAACAGTGAAGCTATTTGTCGGTGTCCCTCTAAGGGTGGTTGGCTTAACCTTGCCCGTCGTTGCTTTTGGGTTCTTTTCTTCGTCAACGTCAACATACACGAAGGGGTGTAGTTTTATCGTCACCTTATGAGTCTGCGTTGCCTTTGTAGACCCACCAATATCAACCACTAGTAGCTTTGCCCCAGCCTTAGCGCCGGCGTCCAAACTAAAAGACACCTCCAACTCGACCTCGCCCATTTCAAAAAACGGGTTGTCGTTATCGATTGATTGTATCAGTTCGGCTTTCACCTCTTTTATAAAATCGGTCAGGCTTATATTCCCTTTCATCACACATCCTCTTTAAGTGAAATACGATCATCAACCGGCTGCAACTGAGTGGTTCTGATGTTAGCTCAAGACCCCATGTTTGCTAGAAGCGGGGGATCGAACATGAGAGAGGCGAATGCATATGAGCTGAGACTCCCTGAGCTTGCTGTTGCTTAGGGGTATGCCTGAGCTGATACGCGCAAACTCAGGCTAATTCGCCCCTCCCGCTTGATAAGTAACACTCAAAGTGCAACAGTATTAGTAGAGCACCTTAACTGATACGGAAGCACATCATGTTCATCCGCGCATACCTCCGAGCATCGACCGAAGAGCAGGACGCCGGCCGCGCACGAGCATCGCTCGAGCAGTTCGCTACCGAACACAACAAGGTCATCGCGAGCGTGTACCTGGAGAACGCTAGCGGCGCCTCAGCGGATCGGCCTGAGCTGCTGCGCCTGCTCAAGGATGCGCGCAAGGGAGACGTACTGCTGGTGGAGTCGATAGACCGACTATCGCGCCTTCCTGTGGAGGACTGGCAGAAACTCAAGGCTGCTATCGACTCAAAGGGCTTGCGCATCGTTGCGCTCGATCTACCGACCAGTCACCAAGGAATGCTGGATAGCAAGGGCGACGAGTTCACTGGGCGAATGCTAGGGGCTATCAACTCGATGCTGGTGGAAATGATGGCAGCCATTGCCCGCAAGGATTATGAGCAGCGCCGCGAGCGCCAGGCGCAGGGCATCGAGAAGGCAAAGGCCGCAGGTAAGTATCAGGGCCGCCCCGTTGACGCCGATCTGCACAAGCGCGTGACGGAACTGCTCGGCGCCGGCCTAGGTATTCGCGCAACCGCACGGCACGCGAGCTGTTCAACAACTACAGTCCTACGCATCCGAGACCAGATATCTGACTGAATCAGATCAGCAATTAGAGGCCACAGTGAAGAACTATCTAACGCTTTTGAACCACGGCAGCAAAATTGGTGGGGCAGCAGTCGGTGGGGCCGTTGGATCGCTGGCTGGGCCGGCCGGAACAGTAGCGGGGGCGGCCATCGGCGCAGCGGTTGGGGAGGCTTGCGTGGTCGTCCTAGACGACTTAGCCCAAAGATACCTTTCACCGCGCGAAGAACAGCGTGTAGCCGGTGTTGCAGCCCTAGCCATCGACGGAATCCGCGAACGACTCCACTGGGAGCAAAAAAGGGACGACGACTTTTTTGATGGGGATGGCGAGTCACCATCTGCAGCAGAAGAGCTTTTCGAGGGAGTGCTTTTGAACGCCAAGCAGGAGCACGAGGAACTGAAGCTCCCATACCTTGCGAACTTCTACACAAACCTGGTTTTTGCCCCATACGTGCAACGTGCGGAAGCGAACTACCTCTTGAGCATCGCAGAGGCGCTGACGTACAGGCAGTTCTGCCTGATGAGCCTAGTCAGCCAAATGGATGAATTTAAAGTCAGAGATAAGCTATGGGCGGAAGGCGGGACCGTTAATGCAGACTCCATGGACGCGGCACAGCAGGCTCTTTACCTGTACCAGCGACAGCTACTCATCAGTTTCAGCAAAGAACACGGACGGGGAGGTTTTGTATATGAAATCAACCTCGTACTTCCGTCTGAGGCGATTGTGTCTAGTACAGGCAAACGACTGGTGGATCTCTTCGGATTAAAAAACATCCCAAGGAAAGAACTCGCTGATCTGGCTGCCATTTTATGACTTCCAGTTGCGGTAGTTGTGTCTGAATGCACTCACGATGCACCCATGGCACACAACCCTAAAACTGAAAACCCACTGGAAGCCTGGAAATATATGGTGTCCCAGGGCAGGTTCGAACTGCCAACCTTCCCCTTAGGAGGGGGCATGATCCCTTGTAAGCGCTTGAAGTACTAGTGGTGAGAGCGTCGAAGGAGTGATCCCACGGCGTTTGGCATTGGGAGACTCAAGCCAGTCTCTCAGCAGTTTTGCCCCTTTAGAGGCATTGCAGCCCACACAGCACAGGGCAATGTTTTCGATTGTGGCGATATTGATATCATTGATGATGTGTTCCCATGACTTAGACGAGGCTCGGTTAGAGCCAAACTCAACGCCGCAGTAGATACATTGGGTATCTCTCGCTAAGACCGCGACCTCAACATCCTTTGGGATTCCCCACTTATTGGCCAAAATTTGTCTCCATTAGCTATGCGTACTTGAGCGCTAGGTCATAGCCCGACGACAAAGCTCTTGATGCCCTGGGCTTCGGCAAAGCGGCCCAGCACGGTCAGACTGGCCTAGAGGGCGAGCCGGTGAAAACGCATGAGTGTTTCACGGTGAAACGTTTCCCATGCTCAGGGGGAAACTCGACGGGTAGATGGCCGCTGGTGAGTCGCGTTGTGCGGCGTTACCCCGAGAACATTCCCAAACGTTTCACGGTGAAACGCTTCGAATGACCAGCACCTTACGCACCGCGCCGCCCTCGAGCAGGGCGCGAAGCATCTCCTCCTGAATACCTTGACGCATGACCTGACCTCTTGCTGCAGGAAAAAAAAGAGGCCGATCGGCCTCTCAAACCACGATCAAAACCTAGATCAGGTGACGAAACGTCGGCTCGATATTGCGGCTGTGGAGCAGTTTTACGATGTCTTCCAGGGACGCATCCTTCAAGAGCAGTTCGGCGCTGGTTTCCGGCTGAGCGTCCACTTGTGGGTCATCCCATTGATTGTTGGAGTCCAGAGGACCGCTGTCAAAGAGCCCATTGGCGTAGACCGACTCGAGCTGAGCAATCTTGGTATCGATGTCGGTGGGGATTTCAAAACCCAGTGCCCGGTTAAGCGCAAGCCAGGTGCTGTCGGGACGTGGACGGGCGAACTCACCACAGTCGGGTTCTTCATAACGACGAGGCATGACCTCATGGATGCCGGCTGCGCGTGCTAGCGCAGCGCGGCTCAGGCCACGCAACTCACGACGGGCTTTCAAAGCGGCAGGGAATTCTGGATCACGGGGATAAGGTAGCATACGTCACCAAAGGTTGGGGTTAGTGGCCACAAAAGTGGTCTAAGGCAACTATAGGCAACATTTTAAAACCTGCAACACAATTAAAAACCTAAAAACAAACTTTTTAATCACTGACTAGTACCCTTATCGTCAATGCAGGTGCGCCTGGAATAGGGCGCGCAGCGCCTCCTCCTGAATGCCGGAGCGCATCAAAACAAACCCAGGCGAATTTTCTCTTGCAGCACCGTGGCCAGCTCACGACTGGGGTATTGGGGTTCGACGGTGCGAGCTTTGCAGTACGGCGCATGGGTAAAAGCGCCGGCCTGCGTTAGATCCTGGACGTGGTTACACAGTCGACAGCGCACCCGCGAGCCGTCGACTTTCCAATGTTTGTTCCAGGCTTCCAGCGGTAAGTAGGGCACGGACATTCAAAAGCAGGCCTCTGGGCAGAAAGGGCAGGGACTGAAGCGCGTAAAACCCCTCCAGGTGGGCTTAAATGCCCCGTTATTCGTAACTCAGTCGCGCATCCGCGCGGGCAGAAACATTCCGCCCGAACTGTTCGGCTCAGCGGCCTTGCCCAAATGGTACTCGGCGTACTGGTCGTTACCGTCGCGGCGGTCGAACAAACCCAGCAACTGCCAACCTTCATCCAGCAGCTCTTGAGCTTGGGCCTGGGTTCTCACCATTTGCAAAAATTTCGTGTCTTCAATCGCCATCGATGCCGCTCCTTATTGAGTGAGTGCTCAGTGTAGGCACTGGCTCAGTCGTGACGTTAATACCGATCAGTATTCGACTGTATGAAAGTGGTTCACTTCTGTCCGTTGGACGCAGCCGGTAAGTGTTCTCCGGAGAATCTTTATCCAACAGAGCTGCTGAGGCTTCTGTTCGTTACCCGACGCGTGCATCGGCGATGTACTGCAGCGCATCGACCTTGCGCTCAGCCGAACAATCGGCGTGATTCACCAGTGCCTCACAGTAGCCATATCAGCGTTGACCAGGGCCCGCAGCAGGCTTGTGCACAAGAGGACTTCATCGTCGCAATTGTCCTGCAGTTGCTGATACTGCGCTTTCAATTCGGTAATCCGCTACGTGCTTTCTTCCGGCTCCGACGGCTTTTGTTGCCAAACAAAAACAAGACCTCTTGCTTTGGCTTACCATTCCCTGAGTAATGATTTTTTTCGACCGCTCGACTTGATACTCAAAGGTGGCCATGCCTGATCTTTCTGAAGTTATTCTCACTTTTGTACCAGCCCCCGGTGAAAGGGGTTGGTCGACTGCCAACCGTCAGGCAGAACTGTGTACGGTCCTTCAACAGCTGAGAGCCAATAACACTCCAGTGCTACCACGAGTGAGTCAGGGAAACCTCATAGGGGAGTTCTCGATCTGGTTGTCGCAGCTGGTTGAGTCCGTTGTTAGAGCACCTCTGGAGGCATGGATACAAAAGTGTCCTGGCCGCAAAGTGTATCTGACAGCGCCAGGTATCAACGCGCAGGCTGAATCACCAATAGAGATTGAGCAACTGCTAACCAAGGTCATGGCGTTACGCCAGAACGACGTATCCAGTTCAGTCATGGGCCTTGAAGGTCGGTGAATCCTCTCGCCTTGAGTATGTGGATTTGCCCACCGCTCAGCCTCTTCCAGCGTTGAGCGCCTGTTTGTCACAGTCTTCCAGGGCAACCACTTAGTGATCTGACGTGGGCCAACCGGTACTGCATCCAGATGCAATTAACTGAGTTAACACCTAAAACCGTTGCTCTAGACGCTGCCGACGCCATTGGCTATGCTGCCAAGGCACGTAGCGGAATCAGCGATTCCCCTATGCAAGGGTTGCTGAGCCCTCTAAATAAACAGCCTAAAACCTAAGCCCCTGTGGCTTCAAAAGCATTAAAAAAAGCCGTACCCAAACCAGCGTCACCCAACCTATTCGAATCGCGTCACCCAACGAAATGTAGCCGTCTCGAATCGGCGCCAAACCTTGAAAACCCGCAGCCGTTATCGCGGATAAAAAATCTAAACGATCCCTCCACGGCCGAGTTGCGCCTTTTTTCGTGGTGGGTTTCCATCCTCATGTGCCTCCCGGCACCTGGTCTTTCGGCAGACCGGAACGCAATTTCCCAACGCTGCAAAGCAGGCTGAATCTGAAGAGACGCGTGTCGTCACCTCTTCATCTCGTCAGCGGCATGTCATCGCCCGCGCGTCTGTCGGACTCGTCCTGCTTTACACCCGTCTCTGTGCCCGCACAGAGACGGGTGGTGCCAGCCCCCACCCAACCCGCGCCAGACGCGGGCTACAGCCTTTCACGCTATGCGTGAAAGTGCTGGAAAAATCGCAACAACATCTAAAAAACCCGTCCTGACGGCAGTCGCGGATCGAGAGGGAGCCCAGTACCTGTGGGTTTCTCTAGCTGGACCAGCACTCGAAGAATGTCGAATCAAGGTTCTCAGGAAAGTACGGGAAGAAGTGCAGCGCCCGCCCCAAAGCTGCCCCTGCTCACGGTTGCCTCGAACGTATCGAGTGCGAATAAAACTTACCGAATCCCGTGGTCCCGAGCAGACAACCACCCGAGCCACGGCCAACGCGCCACGGCTCGATCCCTTTCTATTCCAGGAGGACCCCGCCATGTCCCGTAACTATGGGTTAGGCAGCCGCAACATGGCCTCGGCGGCCCGTATTGCCCTCGACAGAGCCGCCCTGCGCGGCGAGCTGTCGTTTTCCAGTGTGGCGACCCTGACTGAGCGCTTTGCCCTCTTTGCTGATGCCGCCCGCGCCCAAGGCATCGGCCGACTGGAGCGCATCAGTCCGGAATTGGTGCAGATCTACGGTCAGCAACTCGCGACACAAGTCCAACGCGGGGAGTTATCGCCCGCTTATGCGCAGAACCTGGTGAGTGCGATCAATACGGTCATGCACTTGGTGTGCGACTGGTCGAGTGTCAGTCCGACCAAGACCTGCGGCATTGCCCAGCGCTGTGCGGTGCGCGACACCCCGCCGTTAGGGGTGGATCGAACCGTGCTCGAGCGCGGTCTTGAGCAACTGCGTGGTGATGATCAGCTGCGAGCGGCTGCTGTGGCCGATTTGGCGCGAGAACTGGGTCTGCGCAGCAAAGAAGCAGCGTTGTTGAATGCCCATAAGGCGCTGCAGGACGCTCGTGAGCGCGGCATGGTGACGATTGTCGACGGCACCAAGGGCGGACGACCACGAACGGTTCCCGTGCTCCAGGAGCAGCAGCTGAGTGTCCTGGCGAACGCGGCCACCTTGCAGGGGGAAGGTCGCTCGTTGATTCCCGTCGAGCAGAACTGGAAACAGTTTCGGGAAAACACCCTACGCCAGGGCCGAGGACCTCTGCAGCGAGTCGGCATTACTGGCTATCACGATCTGCGCGCGGCCTATGCCTGTGAGCGCTACCAGCAGCTCACCGGCCATCCTGCGCCGGTGATTGCCGGTGGCATCGTTGACAAGCTCCAGGATCGATTGGCCCGGGAGCAGATCAGCGCGGAACTGGGTCATGGCCGGATTGATGTGGTCGCGGAGTACATAGGAGGTCGGGGATGAAACTACTCGAAGAAGTCGAAAACCTCAGCCGCGGCTATGTGCGCAAGGGCGGCAAGGACAACCGTCGTCAGCAGCGTGCCCGCATGCTCGCTCTGGCCGCGTTTTGCGCTGCAGAAGGGGCCAATTCGCTGGCTCAGGTCGGTGCCGGCCATGTCATCCGCTATTGGCGTGCTACCCGCCACCTCAGTGACGCCACTCGTTACAACCATTGGCGGGCTTTTTGTGTGCTGTGGGTGCTATGCGAAAAAATGGGAGAGCCACCAAAGCCTCATGGGTTAACGTTGAATGTACACCACAACAAATTTTCTCCGCCTTGAAGAGATCTTCTCAGCATCAGAATCAACGATTAATAATTGATTAAGAATGATTAGATAGGTGTTCGCTTTTTCTGAGATGCCCAGCGCATCTGGGTTATGGAGCGCTGAGTCGGCTGAAGGACTACCTGCTATAACGGTAAATCCTACCTGATATAACGGTATCTCTTACCCGTCATGACGTGATGAGATACCTGTTGCGACGGTATTCCTACCCGTTGCGACGGTAGTCATCTAGCATTTGTGCTAGCAAATTTCCCCGATTTTCGCTTGGCTATGTGGCGAGATTGCGCGTTGCTTGGAGTTTTTTCGATCCGCACCAGACCATCCTCAAGATGATAATTGAATGGTTGTCCATGAGCATTGCAAACCTCGCGCAATTTGCTTAGCGCCTTGCTTAGCTGTTGTCGAAATTTCGATTGGTGAGCCGAATTACTGCCCGAGAGCAGGTGAAGAGTTTGGATTCGGACTGGATAGGGAGCGGCATGGCTTGAGTAATATCCGTGTAGCCATTGTGCAAGAAATTTCCCTTTGAGAGATTGCCTCACTTGCCAGTGAATGCGTGTAAATTGGTCGGACTCAAACATTTTGCTGAGGCAAGGGTTTAGGCGGATTATAGATCGTCCATTGTTTTCGTCGCGTATAATTTCATTGATTAAACTTCCTTCATAATAAGTGCGGTATCCAATCTTTACATCAAGAGCGCCGGCACTTAAGCGACTTAGACGACGCTTAAGTACTTTGCGATTCGCTCCTGTGTCAGAGTTTCCTAGAAGCTGAAGCAGTTTGTATGTACTAATACAGCAGTCTTGGCCAAGGGGCTGAGTTCTCGCGATATGTAGAATGGTTTCCCAAACGTCGAGATCTCCCTGATCCAATTGTATTCCGGTATAAATGATCGAGGTGTTTTTCTGAGTGTATATCATTTCTCGCTCCAAATAACGTCGCGTGCCCTTTCCGATGGCGCTAAATAATGCAGAGCGTAGTGCTATGTTTGGCACTTCACGGAACTCTTCAGAGCATGTTGCTCGGGGGGCATTTGTTGGCGCATTTTTTGGGGCTTCAGAGTGTTTTGTAGTTACTGCCTTAGCCCGGGCTTTAACTGAGAGTGCTTCGAGTCGGGCCGCGAGGCTTGAAGCTCGCGGCAGCTCTTCTTCATAGTTGGCGCTCATTATTGCGCTGCGTCGCGTTGGGCGATGCGGTTTACAATCCAAGCCTCAATTTCAGCTACAACGTAGTAGGTAGCGGCTTGCCTGTTGTTTCCGTCCTTGATGGGTTTTGGAAAGCTTTCGTCCTTTTTTCGCAGCTTATCCAGGCCGGATCGGGACAGGTCGAGTTGCGCGCAGAGGTTGGTTTGGCGAATCAGTGCTTTGTTTGTATCCAGATGCATTTGAGCGTCTCCCGAGTGTTGACGCTCGTTACGTTATGCATCTGGATTCGATTCCACACTACTGTCAGGGGGTGTGAAATTCAGTGATCGTATTTACTCAAGGATGGCGCTACGTAGCTGCGGAGGTGTTCCTGCTCGCCTTCGCTGAGGCCATGGCACATGAGGCTGCATTCTGGAAGCTCGACAAAGTCAGGGATTATCCAAAGCTCATCTGAGGAGAACAGCGGCTCTTTAGCGTTTTTGCTGGAAAATTTTGGTGCCAGTTTAACTAGCTGGTGAGCTAGGCTCAGCTGTTGAAGGTATGACTCTGAGTTGTTCTCAGTTGACTCGCTAATAATCGTGTAAGCCGCCCATAAATGAGCAGCGGGCATATAGGCCGACCAAGCGCGCCGTATTGAGCTTTCTGAAGAAGAGATTTTTCCAGCTGTTAAGCTCAGGGCTTCCTTGAAATATTTTCCTCCCAAGTGAATGGCCTTGTTGACGCTGGCGTCTTCGCCGCTGGAATTGAGTTTTACTAGGTTGAGGAAGATTTCGGCGGCGACACATGCTTGTTTTACAATGTGCTCTGTTATATTGGGGGCGCAAACAGCATTGCTTTCGGCCAAGTTTTGGAGAACTTCGGCTGATATGAAATCACATTCTTCTTCCTGCGCTTGTTTGAGCGTGTACTCGGCCATTTGTTTCGCTAGGTATGCGCCTCTTTGGAGGGCATTCTTAGGAAACAGCATGTATGCAGTGATCTCACAGGGCAGAAAGGCAGTTTCATAAGGCGCGTGGAATTCCATGATTGGCATATTATGGTGCTCCATCTTGTGGCTAGCGGATTACGTTCACGAGTTCGTCAAACTCAGCGCGTTGCGCGGGCGTCATGCCATTGGCTAGGCAGTCCAAGTAGTCGGCATACCACTGCATCATTGCTCGACGTTGGGGGAGATAAGCCGCTTGGTTGTAGACACCCGCTACTCCCATCTCTTTATGTGCTAACTGTGTTTCAACATGATCTCTTTCCCAGCCGTGCTCCCGCAGCAGGGTGCTAGCTGTGTGGCGCGTACCATGACCTACAAGGCGATCTTTGTAGCCGATTTTACGTAGAGTCAGATTGATGGTGTTCTCACTGATGACAGGGTTCTTGGAGCCGATGCCAGGGAATAGATAGCGCCCTCGACCTGTTAGCCTTTGGAGCTCTAGGATACCTTTGAGCGCTTGTTGGCTTAAAGGTACGACGTGGTCTCGCCTCGTCTTCATCTTCTTCGCAGGAATGATCCATTCTGCTGCGTCGAAATTAATTTCTGACCACTCGCTCCAACGAACCATGCCAGGTCTAGATGCTGTCCAGAGGCAAAGCCACGTTGCAGTTCGAGCGGGTGTGCGACTAGTGCTATTCCGGAGCGCCTGCAAAAATACGGGCAATTCAGGCTCCAGTAGGTGTGGGTAGTGCTTTGCTTTGGGCGTTTTGGTAGCGATTGTGACCAGCTCTGCTGCAGGATTAACCTCGCACAGCCCACGAGCTATGGCTTGGCTGAAAATCTGGCGTAACGAGACACGAATTTTGTCCCGGGTATTGGTTGCCCCTCTGGCCTCAATTTTTTCCTGTAGTGCAACGCAATCTTTAGGAGATATCTCCCGAATAGGCTTATCGCCAAGAGCGGGCAGGATGTCATTGTCCAGATATCCGCGCATTAGTCGGAGTGTGCTATCAGCAAGTCCATCGTCGACTTTTCGCTGAAACCAATAGGCGACAGACTCCTTGAAGGGGTTGAGAGTAGCTTCTTTAGCTGCCAATTTTTGCGCTGCTTTGTGCTTAACCGGGTCGAGCCCATCAGAGACTAGCTGCTGTGCTGCTAATGCTTTTTCTCGTGCGCGTTTGGCCGTAACGTCGGGGTAGCTCCCCAAGCCGTGCCAACCCCACCTGCCGTCCGGTTTTTTGTAACGTACCTCCCAACGCTTACGTCCGTTGGGTTTCACAACGAAGTACAGCCGGTCTATTCCATATGGCTCTCGATACTCCTTAGCTTCTGGGTCCAGCGAAGCGAGGACGGTATCGGCAAGTGGTCGGCGTTTGATGTCTGCTCTTTTCATGAATTTGTGTATGGCAAAGTTAGGCTTTCAGGAAACCATACAGACAGCCATACACAACATACAAGACTGAGGGGGGATAAATGGAGGCGTTCAGGGACTAAGATTTCGGCGCAAGGGCCGGTATTACGAGGTTCCGCTGCATGCGTAGGCATGTGGGAGTATTAGATTGGAGCGGGTGAAGGGAATCGAACCCTCGTTATCAGCTTGGGAATCTATGGTGGGTGGAGTATCAGGGTGACGCGTAAGGTATGCTTCCATGCGTCCAAGCCAGCAGGAACAAGGCTTTGTGCGACGTGGTCAGTTTCATGCTGTACCACCGCACCCCCCCATATTTCGGCCAAACGGCCCCCAGATACGGCCCCCAAATGCTTACGGATAAACAGATCAGGGCAATGAAGCCTGAAGAGCGGGAATACACGGTTTCAGATGGACGCAGCGCTAGAGGCGAAGGCGTCTTGATGCTGCGGGTTCGCCCGACCGGAACCAAAGAGTTCTATTTCCAGCGTCGACTGGATGGGAAGAAGATCAAAACCAAACTCGGCACTTGGCCAGCGATGAGCCTGGCAGGGGCACGAGATCTTTGCCGAGTGGAGAAAGAGGTGGTGATTGCCGCCGGCACCTTTCAGAACTTGCTGGATGCTTACACGAACAAGCTCGAGGCTGAAGGTGCTGCATCGGCGCCGGATGTGAAGTGGTCACTAAAGCATTACGTGGCTGACCCGTTCCCCAATTTGGCCTCACGTCCTGCTGCCTTGATCGGGCCTGGTGAGATCCGCGACATCCTTGCCAAGATGATCAATGCCGGTGTCACCACGTACTGCAATAGGGTCCGATCACAGCTGCATGCAGCGTTCCAGGTTGGACTTGAGCAAGAGTTCAACCCCCGCAGCTACCAGAAGACAGCGTTGAAGTTCGGCCTGAACAGCAACCCGGTGGCCAGCGTGCCGGTTCAGGCAGACTGGGAGCGCCCTGGTGATAGGGCACTTTCCACCGACGAGTTGGCCAGGCTCTGGCAAATGCTGCCAGAACACCTGACGCTGGTTACATCTGAATTGCTTAAGTTTCTGATTGCCTCAGGAGGACAGCGCCCGGAGCAGCTGCTAGCGAGTGAGCGTCGGCACTACTTCAAAGACCACCTGGTCATTCGGAACAAGAAGGGAAGGGAGGGGGAGCGGTCGCTCCATGCCGTGCCATACAACACGCTGATGCGCCGCAGCTTGAAGGTCATGGACGAGATCTGCGAAACCAGCATCTACCCGTTCGAAGGCAAGGTGGCAGGTAAGGCGCTGCACACGCAGTCGTTATCCCGGGCTGTCACCAAGCTGTATGGCCGACATACCGACAAATTCAATGGCCCGTTTACTCTGCGTGACATACGGCGAACCTGCAAAACCCTGATGGGCGTTGCTGGGTTGAGTAAGGAGGTGCGCGATCGAATTCAGGGGCATGCATTCAGCGATGTCTCGTCTAAGCATTACGATCGCCACGATTACTTCAAGGAGAAACAGGAAGGCTTGCTGCGATGGTCTGTGTGGCTACATAGGCATGTCGTCAACGCCGAGCTGAAATGAGTGAAGCCGCTTACGCGGCTTCGATTGGGTCGGACGATGTCCATTTCTGCGGATCTTGTTGCCAGTTTGCGATCGAGGATTCACGCCAACCGACTCGCCCTGGGGAGATGGCCACCGCCCTTGGAAACTTCCCCTGTTTGATAACGCGCCAGAGGGTAGTTCTGGAAAGGGATGTGACCTCGAGGACATCCCTTTCCCGCATGAAACGATCCAACTTACTCACGCCTTAACCCCTCTTTCGCTTCTGAAACCGCGTGGCTTGACCTTGCACACCATCAAATCGGCCTGAGAGTGGGCTAGCCCAAAACACCTCATTTTTTTTCACCCCAAGAGCCTTTGCTTTGCCATGTACAGCACTCAGGGGCCGATCGAGGCGAGCCGCGACGTCGACGGTGGCGAGATCTGGATAAATGCGTTCAAGCAGTGCGACTTCGTGAGTAGTCCAAAAGCGCCTGGTTGTGGCGTGGCTAGTCATAGGGATGCTCCAAATGTAGTGGGCTTGGCCAGCAGTTTGGCCACAACAGCCGCCTCGGTTGAGGTGAGATCACCGAGCAGCTGGGCCATGGTGGTTAGGGACTCGAGGCGGATCCGCGCGTCGGATGTTTTCCGCACCTGGTAATCGAACAAAGCTGTTCCGACGATCCGGACAGCCATCAGATGGCGCGCCGCTTGTGCGCCTTCAACGGTTGATGTGATAGCCTTCGGATCGCTGCTGCTTTGGTGCTGTGCTTGCATGGTGTTGCCCTCAGTGGTGGTTGATGTCGGGGAGGGCCAACTCCTCGACATCGCTTCTATCAACCGATTAGTTCTGGCGAACCAGGTGAATGACCAGGTCACCAAAACTCGGGTCGTCTTCAGTCAATGACTGCCATTCCAAAACCTTCAGAATCTGCAACCGACTGCAGTCATCCACCAGGATCTCGCGTTGGCCACCTGCTGCTCGAACCTCTAAAATCTGTAGCAGGCCCTCTTCGGCATACGCGCCCGCCTGAATGATCGGGGCCACTTGCCCTGCCTCGACCAACTGTTCTTGGATCTCCTGCAGCTTGCTGGTCTTTCCGTCGCCGGCGTTGCCCATAAACACTTGAACTTGCATCTTCTCTTCCTCTCGAGGGCTGGTGGGCTCAGGCCCGTTTAACCAGGTGAATGACTACGTCCTCAAATGTTCCGATTTCATCTGTAGCCCGCTTCCAGTCACGGAAAGCGTCGATTTGTGCGCTGCTGCAGTCGTCGATCAAGGCTGTTCGAATTCCTCGGTCAATCTGTTGAGCGATCACCCGTAACAAATCGGTGCTGCGGCGGTACGGCGTACCGCAAAGCACTGTTGGAGAAAGCCCTTTCTTTTCCAGCTTTGTTTGAATAGCGCGTAGTTTTGTGGTTTTGCCGGAGGCCACTGGGCCGGTGATGACTTCGATACGCATGGATGTTTCCTCTGTCGGTGGCAATCAGGCAGCCTGGAAAATCCAGCACCGCACGGTTTTCGGTTTGTCGGCGGCATCGGTATCCCATGCCGAGCAGACGTTCCTGTTGGTCTCAACGAACTTGGGGCACTTGCTTGTTTTCAGGTGGCGCTTGAGTTCGGTCAGGTCCGGGACTTTCTGACGTTTCTCTGCGGCTTCTTTGGCGAAGTCGTTGAGGTTCACCGCGATCAGGCCGTCATTGCGGGAATGGTTGAGTCCGTCGGCGGCGCTGTTCAGGTATTCGTACAGCTCCCAGAACTCGACGACGATCGGGTGGTCAGCATTGATCGCCAGTTGCCGATCCTTGGCCATGCTCTGAATCTCGGAGTGAGCCGCCTCCACCTGGTGTTTTTTCAGCGGAACAACGTGCACCAGGGCGTCGACCAGGGCGTGCAGTTGGGCGTGATTTTTGGCGATCCGAACGGTGCGGATCTCGGGTAGGGCCAGCAGCTGCTGTTCGTACTTGGGCCCCTTTTCACGAATGGTTTCCATCACCAGACTTTCCATCATGGTGGACTTGACCAGAAAGCCGCTGACGCGGTCGACTGGCATACGCTCGAGTTTCTCCACCAGCAATTTGGTTTGCGCTGTCTGTCCATCCTTGGTCATGGCGATATGCACCAGGCGCTGCAGAATGGGTTCTGACGCATTCACCGCGTGGTTCTGGCCAATGACCACCGCACCACGGAAGGGAGGCTCGCGGGTGTCGTTGCCGTTGTTCTTCACACCGGTCGAGCGGACGCTTCGGCCGTTGTAGGCAGTTTTCAGTTCGTCCCAGTCGTATTGCTTGGTCTGGCTGCCATCGGTCTTTTCCCGCTCCGACTCGATCAGGACCACCGGCAGATTGCCGACCTGGGCGAAGTTACGTGCTCGAGCAACAGGGGTGCCTTTGGTTGGGTCGAACCCCTCGTAGTCAATACGCCCGCATAGCTTCCACAGGAATTCGATCAGCGTGGACTTGCCGGCACCTGGTTCACCGATGATTTCCATGAAGGGGTAGCTTTTCTGGTGCTGGCGGATCTGTTCGGCGAACAGTGAACCGAACCAGAAGGCGAGCGCGACCAAGCCTTTTGCGCCGAAGCATTCCCAGATGATGTCCAGCCACTCGGTATCGAACTTCTGCAGGTCGGTATTCAGGTTCAGGGTGACCGATTGGCTAAGGGTCTTGATGCTCAGCCGGTCCATGTCGAAGAAGTCTTCTTCGTTCAACTTGAACACCTTGCCGTCGCGCACCGCCACGTCGCCATAGACATACGCCCCGTGCTCACGGGTGTAGCCGGTGAAGTCGATGGTCTGCACGGTCTTCAATGCGTCGGTTTGTTCCTCAATGAAGGCGTCCAGCTGCTGGGTGGTGCCGGTGAACATCCCACCCGGGGCGATGCCGAGCAGGCGCTTCTTGAACTCTGCAGACGAGGCGATCTGCGAGCTGGTGAAAGTGTTCTTGATCGGCGCCGCATCGTGGGCGAACGTGATCCGGAAGTAGTACCAGGACTCGTCGGTCAGCTTGTTCTCTTGGTAGTACAGGGCCTTGGGATTGCAGGTAGCAATGCGTTGCAGCGCGCCGCACTGCTGCATGGCCTTGGCACGCATCTGCTTGTTGTTCAGCTGCTGGTCGTCGTGGTGATCGCTGTCCTCGAGCTCTTGGATCGCCTTGTTGTACTTCTCCAGATCGAGCTTGAACCAATACAGGCGGTTGCCGAACTCCAGGTGGAATTCGCTGCGGCGCTTCCAGTCGAACATCACCAGCGCCTTCTCGGTGGCGCTCTCTGCGATCAGCAGGGCTCCATGATGACGAGCGATGGTGATGTCCTTGTCGTGCTGGGCGTCACGCTTCTCGCCTTCGTCCAGGAACTGCCAGCGCTGGTGTAAATCGTTCCAGTCGACCTTGCGGCCGTCTCGCTGGGGAATCTGCGCGGCTTCACATGTGAAGCCCAATTCACGGGCCATGCGAACCCAGCGCTTCGTGTAAGCGTGTGCACCAGGTTCGTTATCCAGAGCCCATACCAGCTTAGGCAGATTGCCTGGGCGAGCTTCCACAAGCGCCTGTAGGGATTCGGCCGGGAAAGCGTTAGAGGACATTGCCGACACTGCGGCGATGTTGTGGTGCACCAGGGCGATGGCATCGAAGATGCCTTCTACGATCCAGATTTCCTTCGCCTCGAGCACGTCGACGCATGGCGGGCACCACCACACGCCGCGATAGCTATCACCTGGTGCGAAGCGCGCTTTCATCTTGCCGAAGCGGGCCGGCTTATCGATCAGTCGTTCCCAGTAGCCGCCTTTCTCCAGGGCGAATCGCACAGTCGCACTGCCGGCGTTGTGCTGGGCTGAGTAGAACGTTTCCTGTGTGTACCAGCCAGCGATCAAGCCGATGTCGAAGCCGCGGCCGAACTCTAGGTAAGCCCGGGCTGTAGCCGTTGGCGCGCTGTCAGTTGCCGGCGCACGCTTGCTCCAATCTTCGAACAGGTCGTCATAGATCTCTTTGACGTGCATGGTGTGGCCGCACTTCTCCGATCGGCCGCAGATCACTAGCCATGGCTTGTCGTGGCGAGAGTAGAGCTCGCGCTTGTGGCACTGAGGGCATTCGCCACCGCGCATGTACTCGGTACCGGTACGGTGTTTCAGGCCGTAGTCGGATTCAAGGCGCTGCAGAACGTCATGACGCAGATCGTCTCTCATGGTTATTTCACTGCTTTGAGGCTGAGGCCGAGGCTCTGTGTGAGGGCGCCGATCAGGTGTTTTTGAGCGGCCATCACAGGGCTATTGGCGAGAATGGATCCGTGACGTAGGCCGTCAGGAATCAATCGATATTGGTCTGCGTACCAAAGGTCATTGAGGCTGAGACGGTATTGCTCGCGCAGGTTGGCCAAGAGCGCTTGGGCCTGACCTGGTGTCAGTTTTGCGTTGATGTTCATGGCGTTCTCCATCGTCAAACCTCAATTTCGGGCGCAGCTCACCCAAACCCACGGGGGTGGGACAGGCGATTTAGTGGGTGGGTGTTACGGTGCGGCTACGCGGAAACGACCGTTGTCCGGCGCGTTGAGAATGCGTTCATAGATCAGGCTGACCGGAACGGCCCAGGCTTTACCTGTGGCGGGGTCAGTGATGACGGTGTGTGTCGATGTGCTGCTGACGATGTCCAGTCGCTGCCGATCGCGTACCGCTGACATATCGCTGCAGGCCAAGTGGACGACCTTTTCAGCGGTTGTCGTCAGAACGTCAAAATCGGTGATGAGGTACTGCACTGCACGGTCGAACAATTGCTGATCGTCGCCCAGGTGTTCGCATTGGTGTCGCTCCAGGAACAACAACGCGGAGGCTTTGAGTGTGTCCTGGTATTCCTGAACTGCAGGGAGGTTGGTCATTTTGAGTTCACCGACTTCGAGGCATGCAGTTGAATGAGCGCGAGGACTTCGGCGTGCCTGGCAGCCAAATGTAGGGTGTCGGCATGAAGGATCGCTTCAGCCTCAGACTCGTTGATGGTCCCGTCTTTCAATGCCTCGGCAATGAGGTGGTCAACAGTTCCTTTTTTAGCTGCGGCGTGGACACACCGGGCGTACATCTCGACGTTGTCCAGCGTGTCAGGCTCGGCTACGGGAACGAACATGCCGCCGTACAGGGCTGCAATGTACTCAGGCAAATGGGTCGTCCCGGCCTCGAGCTCGATCTGGTGGATCTGGTCGTCTGTCAGCGGGCGGCTGTTGTTGTTTTCATAGGCGTGGTTATCGAACTTMTTCAGCGCCAATCCGATGCGAGCTGCGGCGCATTCGCGTCCGCCGGGATAGGCGCAAATAATTGCACTGACTACCTGTCGCCGAGTTTTTAGAACGGTGCTCTTCATCTTCTGCTACTCCCTGTGGCTCAGTGCCATTACTGTTCGATCACGCCGTCTTTGATGCCTAGCAGAACGGCGGCGCGATGTGCCTCCCCACGGCGACAACGGCTCTGGCCACTCAGCACCGCGTAAACGGTGCTGGGATTCAGATTGTGCTGTACAGCAAAGTCCTTTGCGGATTGACCGCGCTTATCCAAGGTTTCACGTGCTTGTTGTCGGGCTTGCTCGGTGATGCTTGAGTTGGGCATAGTGCAGTTCCGTGCATTTTCATGTGGTGTGAGATGCAGAATGATGCACTTAGATGCATTTGTAAATATAAGAGATGAATAATTTTGCACCTTTCCGAAGAGATAGGCTCCCGACTGCAGGAAGAACGTAAGCGTTGCGCTTTGACGCAGAACGAGATTGCAGAATCGCTTGGAATAGCCAAACGGACCCAAGCCAATTACGAAGCTGGAACGAGTGATGCGACTGCGTCTTACCTGAGCAAAGTCGCGAGCCAGTTCGGTTTTGACATCCCTTACATCCTCAATGGCTTGCGCACAACGTTGGCGGTGGATGCTCTCAGCGACATTGAAGACCTGCTGGTTAAGCAATACAGAAGCATCGCTCCAGGGGACCAAGAAGCGATCCGTCGATTCCTTAAAGCAATGGCCGACGATGCTGCACGACAACGGAATTAACTTGTAACAAAGCGTGTACGACATTCGTCGCCCCCCTGTACTAAAGCCAGATCCAGCCCCGTCAACGTCGGTTCAGCAATGCACTTTATGGAGCAGTAAGCATGTTGGATCGCAAGAAAAACGACCTTGGCAATGTCGGAACCACCGAGTTTGAATGGATAAATCTGACCAAAATAGAACGTCGCCTCATTCGGCTGTACCGCATGCTGAATGAAAAAGAACAAGTTCATCTCCGTCGTATGTCAGAGATCCTGACAACCAATCCGGAAGAGCCGATCGGAAGCTGATAGTCGTTTCACGTAATCGATCGCCGACACCGTTGGGTCGGCGATTTGCGCATCACGCCACTGCCTGCGATCCCAACTGATCAAACAACTCTCGCTGTTTCGCCCTGGGCATGTCCTTCAACCGATCGAACAGCATCCTGTCGAATGTCTGCGCCGACGGGCTAAGCGTGTGTGAAAAAGTGAGATGTGCTACCCATGTGTGTCCGCACTTTGCGTCCAGGCATTGGCAGTAGAGTTTTACGAACATGCTGGACACTTCTTCCCGAGAACTGATTCGGCCTTTGTGTTCACAGCTGGTGCAGTAGATGCGCATATGTCCCTCCCCAGGGTCAGATGAATAGCCACCATATTGCCACGTTTTGTAGTGTTAATCCCTCATCTATACACCATATGTAGTGTTATCAACTGTTTCTGGCATGTCTTTCCAGGCAATTCGCCTGTCCTGCCGTAGGGTGTCGTTCACCTGCTCGAAAAGTTGACAGATCGGCCTAATTTCGTTGCTCGTGTACACCCGATCAATCTTCTCAATGTCGCCAAAGCCGGCGCTGTTTTCCGGGATGATCCCAGCCAGTGCCGGGTTCATTCGCCAGGCGGCGATGACATCGTTGCGGGTGATGTTCTTCACCTTCTCCAGCTCATCTTTGGCCTGGAAGTCGCCAACGGGAATGATCTGGATCGCCTTTTCGGCGCCGCCTGGGATGTTGACGAACATTGATCGAAAGTTGCCCACGCCCTTGCTGGCTGTGATCTGGGCCTTCAGTTCGGCTTCGTCGTCGTCACTCAGGTTCGGGTCATTGGTGTAGAAGATGTAGCCCGCGTGTGCGCCGTTACTGTAGTAGCGCCGGCGGAACAGGGTGGCGGCTTCGTTGAGCAACAGCGCCTGCAGGCCGCCCAGGTAGTCCGGGACGCCATAGATGTTCTGTTCTACGTCGTAGTTGAAGACGTGTTCGATCTCGTCCTGGTCGAACTCCACCTCCTTGCCGTCGGGCAGCAGCTGCAGAAATCCTCCGCCGATCTTCACCCGCATGTTGATGGCTGGCAGGTGCTCCATCTCGATGATCTGGCCGAATGCATTGGGTTTGCGATACAGGTACGTTTCCCCGAACACCATGAAGTCGAGTGCCGCACGGCTCATGGTGGCGGTGGATAGGCCCAGCGATGGGATGAATTCACGCAGCAACAGGTTGCGCTTGAACCCCGGGATCGCGCCGTGGTGAGCGTTTGCCTTGAGCAGCTTGGCCAGGCCTTGGCGCGATACCGGTGGTGTGTAGATGCGCCCGTCGTGACTGACGAACACGCCGAGGTACTGCGCGATATTCTCCGACAGGACCGGCTCGGGTGCACCGAACGAAAACATGCGCGTTGGCCCTGGCGCCGGTGGTTTGGGCTGTTCTGTTTTGCGTCGTTCCATGGGTTCCGGATCCGGTGAGTGAGTAGCGGCTGCGCCGCGACTTGTTGGTGTTAAGGGGTTCATTGGCCAGTGCGTGCATGATCGACCAGGCGACGTCTGCGTGACCGGTGGCGTCAGTGCGTGATGCGCTGTAGGTGACTTGACCGCTGCCAGTGGTGCCGCGCTTGATGGTCAGGAAGGCCTGGGCGATATCGCTCCAGCCGGCGTCCCACTCGATGCGGCTTTGCTGGATGGTGTCCTGTGCCTTAAGCACCAAGGTGTTCTTGGTTTCGAGGCTGTAGTGGATCGCGGTCGTGCGCGGGTAGAAGTCGCGCACCAGGTCGAACACGCCGTAGCCGATGCCCGTGGTGTCAATGCCGATGTGCTGCACGTTGAAGCGCTCGGTGAGCCGTTTGACCTGTTCCGCCTGGTACTTGAACGACTGACCACGCCAGCTGTACTTCTCCAAGATCCGGAATTTGCCGCCAGTCTCCAGCGGCGGGGCGATGACCACGCAGGTTGCGTCGTCGCGGGTGCGGCTGGGGTCGTACCCGATCCAGACCGGGCTGTTGCCAAATGGCCGATCGTCTTCCGGGTCGTAGTCGGTCCACAGCGACAAATCCGAGTAGCAGCGCTCCAGATCTGCCAGCGAAAACGCGCTCTGTGTGCTGTCGATGAATTTGCACATGAACAGCTGTTCAAACTTGTCCTCGTCATACTCCAGCTGCAGCTGCTCGAGGTCGAACAGATCACAGCCGCCGGCCATGGCGTCGAGGATGGTGATGATCTTGCGCCACTGGCCATCGGGGCAAAGCGCACCGGCGGCAATGTGTTGGTCGCTAGGCCATGGCTCTTTCGCCTTCTTGCGCTTGCTGTTGCGGAATCCTTCGCCGGTCCAGAACGGATAGGCCTGGTGTGACACCGCGCTAGGCGTTGAAAAGTAGGTCTTGCGCCACTTTTTGTGAGTCGCCATGGCGCTGGCCACGGTGTTCAGCTTCTCGAAATTCTGAATCCAGAAGTATTCGTCGACGTAGACATGGCCATGGTGGCCCTGCGCGGTGCTGCTGTTGGTGCTGAGGAAACGCAGTTCAGCCCATGGCTTGCCGTCCTTGCTTAGCACGATCGGGTTGCCGGTCAGCTCCAGACCAAACCATTCCTGGGCAAACGAGATGATGTAGCTGCGGAAAATCTCGGACTGAGCGCGGCTGGCTGACAGGAATACCTGGTTGTCACCGGTCAGCACTGCATCCATGAACGCTTCGCCGGCAAAGTAGTACGTCAGACCCACTTGACGACTCTTCAGGATGTTCCGGATCCGCGCCGTCAGTGGGTTCTGTTTGGCGGCAAACAGCTCCTTCTGATAGCCGTACATTTTGCTGATGAACTTGTCGAGGAAGTCTGTCTCGGTCAGATCGCTGACGTCATTCTTGACCTTCTTTTCCCGTTTCTTTCCGCCTTTGCCGTCCCGGTCGCCTCGCTCACGGCGATTGCTGCGCTGATCGTCACGACGATGGCCACCGTCTTCCTGCGGCTCGCTGGGCGCAACTGGAGTCGGTTTCGCGCATTGCTTTGCCAGGCGCTCGCGGATGGTGGTCAGGCGGTCCAGCTCGTCCAGTTCGCCCTTGGTCAGCGTGGCCTGTTTTTCCAGTAGCAGCGTAATCCGCCGGCTGACGGCCGTCAGCGGTTCCTCGTCCGAAAGCATGTCCTCCCAACCGCCCTGACGGATCCAGTAATAGACGATCCGAATGTTGGGCAGGTTGAGTTGCGCCTGAATTTCCTTCGCTTTGCAGCGGCGTAGGAAAAGGCGTTTGGCGGCTTCTTTGACTTCGGTTGAGTAGTACATGGGCCGCAGTCTATGCGGCGAAATCGCTTGAAACGCGGGGTTAATTTCCGCGAATAACCTAGATCATGATTGTAGGAGAAGCGCGCAAGACAACCGTTTGTTAGAGGGGCAATCGGTCCATATCGTGGGGCCTCAAATCACCGATTGAGCGCAGTTAACGCCCATGCCCCGTTCCCTAGTTTCGTATTGGAAACGTGTCGCCACCAGCGGCCCGACCGTTGATGGTCGAGAAATCCTTCCCCAGGAACTGCGCGATATCGCCGAGACCTATGCACCGTCCAAGTACACCGCTGTGATCTGGTGCGAGCACGAACGCTGGAGCGGTTCCCACGGCACCGTCTTCGCCGTGCGACTCGTAGAAGAAGCTGACGATCTGGAGCCTGGTCAGATTGCGCTGGAGGCCCAGCTCAAGCCGAATCAGAAACTGCTTTGGCTCAATGATCAGGGCGAGAAGCTGTTCTCCAGCATCGAAATCTGGCCGAACTTCGCCAACTCCGGCAAAGCCTATCTCACCGGCCTGGCTGTCACCGATCAACCAGCAAGCCTGGGCACGCAAGAACTGTACTTCTCGCACCGCACCAACAAAGCCACTTATTACGCCGCCTCTGTCGAGCTGGGCGCTCTGAACGAAGAGAAGCCCCAAGGCGAACTGACCAAGCTGGCAACGATGATCACCAGTCTGTTCAAGCGCTTCGCCGTCGAACAGCCAGCATCCTCCGACACCACCGACACCCCAACCGAGAGCAAACCCCCAATGGATGAAGCTACAGCTACGGCTTTGAAGGCCTTGCTGGCTCAACTGCTTGTTGTCGCTGCCGGCATTCAGGCAGTGATTGAGCCTGCCGCCGAAGAAGCCCCAGAGCCTGACCAGGCGCCGATCGATGACGTGCAAAGCGCCGTTGACGATATCGTGACGACTGCCGAGCAGGAGCGTGAGTTCAGTCGTCAAGGCAACTCCAACAAAGCCGTTCTCAAAAGCCTGGCTGAGCTGCAAAAGCAGTTCAACACGCTGGTGAACACTCCGAAAGGCCGTGATCTGCCGCGCACCACTGGTGCCGCCGATCCAAAGAAAGCGCGGGTGCTCTGATATGGCTCAATCCCTGAGTACTTTGGGCGCCAAAATGTACGCCCAGATGCAGCTGGCCATCGCTGAAAGCTACGGTGTCGAGCTGTCGAGCAAGATGTTCAACGTTGAGCCGACCATCGCTCAAGAACTGAACGACGCGATCACTGCCAAGTCGGACTTCCTGCAGCGCATCAACGTCATCGGCGTGAGCGAGATCAAGGGGCAGAAGGTGTTCCTGGGCGTTTCCGGTCCTGTGACTGGTCGTACCAACACCAAGACCACCGACCGCGAAGCCAAGGATGCGTCGGCGCTGGATGACAGCACCTACGAGCTGTTTTCGACCGAATCCGACGTCAGCCTGCCATATGCCAAGATCGATGCCTGGGCCAAATTCCCGGACTTCCATCAGCGCTATTCCGCGGCCGTGCACAAGCAAATCGCCCTGGATCGCATCATGGTCGGCTTCCACGGTACCAGCGCTGCTGCGCAGACCGATATCGTTGCCCACCCGATGCTGCAGGACGTCAACAAGGGTTGGCTGCAGATTGCCCGCGAACAGATCCCGCAGCAGGTCATGTCCCAAGGCTTGACAGCCGGCAAAGTCACACTGGGCGAGGGCGGCGACTACGCGAACCTTGATGCCCTGGTGCACGACACCAAGCAGATGGTCGACGAGCGCCTGCGCGACGGTGGCGATCTGGTCGCGATCATCGGCAGCGACCTGATGGCCGCTGACAAAGCCAAGCTGTACGCCAAGCAGGGTGATGCTCCGACCGAAAAAGATCGCATCGAAGATGCCCAGATCATCGCGACCTATGGCGGTCTGCCGAGCTTCAGCGTGCCGTTCTTCCCGGTCAACGGTGTGGTGGTTACCAGCTTCGACAACCTGTCGATCTACTTTCAGGACTCCAGCTGGCGCAAGCAGACCATCGACAACCCGAAACGCTCCCGCGTCGAGGATTACAACAGCCGCAATGAAGGCTATGTGATCGAGCAGCTGGAAAAATTCGCGATGACTGAAAACGTGGAGCTGGTCTGATGAGCCTGGCACTGGCGCACAAGCGGCGCGTACTTGCACAAGGTCCAGCGATGGCTGTCGCCGGTGCCGCAGCGGTGGGCTATTCGCCTGCCGCTGCACTCTCCAGCCCTGCCAATGCGCAGAAGCATTTGAAGTTGATGGATGACGCGCTGGCTGTCGATCTGGAGCGCATCAGCGCGATCAACAGCCGCGAACTTCGACAGCAGCTCAAGCGTGATGAGCTGTTGCCCAAGTACCAGGAATACGTGCAGCGGTACCGCGATTCCGGATTGAGTTTCCCGAACTCGGTGCTGGTGTACGTCCTGGTTTGGCTGTTCGACACCACCCAGTTTGAAAAGGGTCTGGAGCTGGCGGACTTCGCCATGTCCCAAGGCCAGGTGTTGCCTGAACGCTTCAACCGGGACATCCCGACCTTCGTCGCGGATGAGGTGATTGAGTGGGCCGAAGCTGAATACAAGGCCGGTCGCAGCCCAGAGCCCTATGTATCGAACCTTCTGCACCGTGTTGACGGTGAGTGGAATCTGTTCGAGCGGATCCCCGCTCGCTACCACAAGCAGTTGGGAATTCTGGCGATGGATCGCAAGGAATGGGCTCTGGCCGTCACTCACTTTGAACGCGCCGAAGCGTTGTACGACGGCATCGGCGTAGGCACGCGACTTGCCGGGGCCCGCAAGGCCTTGGCCAAGCAGTTGGCCGAGTCCGCAACCCAATAACCGACTACCCCCCCAGCGGGGAACTGCTGAGGTCATCCAAGTCACTTGTGACCTGGTGATGCCGTCGACGCAGCTTCCCCGCCCTATTCGAGCGGCCAGCGATGAGCTTTTCAGGTAAACCCACCACCTTTGTGGATCAGGCGATCGAGAACGACGGCTTTTGGCCCGATCTCTCTGTGGCTGAGTTCCAGAAGGGTTACCGCCTTCCGGCGGAACACCTGGTAGAGATGCTGGTCACTGAGCTGACCACGGCCATGATCGAGGTGAACACCGATCTGGCCACCGTGAAATCCATCCTGCAGGTTTCTGGAGTATCGAACCTAGAGGCTGTAGCTGGCGTGGCTACCCCTGCCGAATGGGGCTACGCCTACAAGGTCATGCTCTACAAGCGCGCCGTCTACACCCGCGCCAAAGCCAGCCTGCTGACCCAGTTCGCCACGGTAACCCGCCGCGAAAGTGCCGAGAACACCGGCAAGGAACTGCCGGAACGATCGGAAACCTTTCTCGCGTTCAGCCAGGCCGCTGTGCGCTCGCTGCAAGGCCGTGGCCGCATTACGGCGGCACTCCTGTGATCAAACTACGCGCCCTCACCACGTACCTGATCGAGCGCCAGCTGGTGCTGCCGGAGCAGCTCGACAGCTGGACCGACCAGGTGAACCTGGAGTTGATCTGGAAACCAGACCTCGGCGGCCTGCACATGGGGGATATGCGTTACAGCGCCACGATCGCCCTGGAGCGCTTCGCTGATCACCCCGGGCGCCTGATGGCGTTGGTGGGTAGTTGGCTTGAGGGAAACGACCAGGACCGCGACGAACTGCCAGCGCCGAAGTTCGACATCACCATGCTCGACAACGATTTGGCCGATGTGGACATCACCCTGGAGTTCACCGAGCCGCAATACCTGGCCGAGGATCCCACTGGCGAAATCGAGGCGTTCGGTAAGACCTGGGCATTTGTCCCGTTTGACCTATGGATTGCAGAACACGGCGAGGTATCGAGCCTTGGCCGGTCGTAGCACATTCGAGCTCGATGCACGGGGCTATCTGGGCGTGCGCGAGCAGCTGGCGTTGCTCAGCCTGCCGCCCCAGCTGCGCCGGCGCCTGCTGAACAACGTCACCAAGCGTGTGCGGACGATGAGCCGCAAGCGTGTGCGCGATCAGCAGAACCTCGACGGCACGCCGTTCGAAGCGCGCAAAAGTGTAGGTAAGGGCAAAAAGAAGATGGAAGCGGGGCTGGCCAAGCTGATGTTGGTCACCCGCGTGAGTCCCGATGAAGCCGAGCTGGGCTGGCGGAACGCTCTGACCAGTTGGGTCGCGGCGCAGCAGCACAACGGTGTCAGCGAGCGCCGCACCGCCGCTCAGATGAAGCGCTGGAACACCGTTCCCGCCGGGCTGGCTGCCACGGAAAAGCAAGCCAAGCGCTTGCGCCGGCTGGGCTTCAAGGTTCGCCAGGAAGGCAAGAAAACCCTGTCCCGGCCATCCGTGGCCTGGATTCAAGAACATGTGAACTACGCCAAGGCCGGGTTGCTGATTCGCATCCTGGACGACGAGAAAACCGAGAGTAGCGGCGCGCAGAGCTGGGAAATCACCTTGCCTAAGCGCCAGTTCATCGGCGTCAGCACTGAACGAGACACCGGCTTGCTGCTGAACCAGGTGCTCCAACAAATCCTTAATTCACCCCGCTAGCGAGGCACTGCATGGCACTCGGCAAAGTCAGCGTAAACAATCTCAATCTGGGCCAGGGTGCCGTGACTGAGATCGAGCGCTATTTCCTTTTCATCGGCGTCGGTGCGAAGAGCATCGGGCAGCTGATTCCGTTGAACACCGACAGTGACCTGGACAGCGCCCTGGGCATTCCTGCCAGTGACCTGAAAACCCAGATCACTGCCGCCCGACTCAACGGCGGCGATCGCTGGGCCTGCCTGGCCGCGCCAATCGCGGCGGACGGCGAATGGGCTGAAGCACTGGAATACGCCCAACAGCAGGGCTTTTCGGTGGAGGCGGTGGTGATCACCAAGCCGGTGACAACTGCAGCACAGCTGTCGGCCATGCATGACGCAGCCATCGCACTGAACAACGTCTACGGTCGTCGGGCATTTGTCATGGCGGCGAGTGCCGGCATCACGGTGCTGCAGACCTGGGACCAGTACTTGATCGAGCAGCGGGCCATCACCGCAAGCCTGGCCGCGCCGCGTGTCTTGGTCGTGCCGCAGTTGCACGGCAATGACCTGGGCGTGCTGGCTGGGCGCTTGGCCAACGCGGCGGTGAGCATTGCCGACAGCCCCATGCGTGTGGCGTCCGGCGCCGTGCTGGGTTTGGGTGCGATTCCTGCCGACGTCGAAGGCGTACCGCTGCCATCGGCGATCCGTGCCGAGCTTGATAAGGCGCGGTTCTCCGTATCGCAAACCTACCCGGATTACCCGGGCGTGTTCTGGGGCGACGGCAACATGCTCGACGCGCCGGCGAGCGACTTCCAGGTGGTCGAGTACCTGCGCCTGGCTGACAAGGCCGCGCGCCAGGTGCGTCCGCTGCTGATCCGTCGCGTGGCCGATCGCCGATTGAACAACACCCCCAACAGCATGGCTGCTGCCATCAGTGCGCTGATGAAGCCCCTGCGCCAGATGGCCAAGTCCGTCACGTTCGCCGGCCAGGTGTTCCCTGGTGAGATCGAGGCGCCCAAGGACGGCGACATCGTCCTGGTGTGGCTCAGCAAAATCAAGGTGGAGCTCTACATCAAGATCCGGCCGCTCAACTGCCCGAAGGACCTGACGGCCAACATCGCCCTCGACCTTTCCAACGACGATTCGGAGTAACCCCCTATGTCACGTATTGGCGGCAAGAATTTCGACGTGAACCTGGGCGATCTGCAGGTTCACATCGAGAGCTGCACCATCGATATCACGGACAACACCGCCGTGGCGCAGAGCCGAGGCGTACCCAATGGACACGTTGACGGCGACGTAGCGGCCAGCGGCGAGATGGAGTTCGACACCAGCAACTTCAATCTGCTGATCGAAGCCGCACGCACCGCCGGTAGCTTCCGCGAGCTCGAACCCTTCGACGTCGTGTTCTTCGCCAAGGCTGGCGAAGAGGAACTGCGCGTGGAGGCCTTCGCCTGCAAGTTGAAGGTGTCCAGCCTGCTCAGCGTTGACCCGAAAGGCGGCGAGAAATCCAAGCACAAGGTGCCGTTTGACGTCACCAGTCCGGACTTCATCCGCATCAACGGCGTGCCTTATCTGGCTGCAGCCGAGATCGAGGGCCTGCGCTGATGGTCTGCCCGTTCGATCGTGCCCAGGCGCTGGAACAACGCCAGCGTGAACAGGCGATTACCGCCCAACTCGCCAAGGCACGTCCGATCGGGCCGAGCCGCAGCCATTGCCTGGAGTGTGATGAGCCGATCCCTGAGAAGCGCCAGGCGCTGGGCGGCATCACTCGCTGCACGCCGTGCCAAACCCTTTTCGAGCAAGGAAAACGCTGATGAACACCATCACCTGGCCGCACTTCGCCGCGGCTGAATTGCGCTGTAAGTGTGGCAAGTGCAACAGCACCGGCGCCGAAATGGATCCGGCATTCATGTCCGAGCTGGTGACCCTGCGTCAGCAGTTTGGCCGCCCGATGGCGTTGAGCAGCGCTTACCGCTGCCCGAAACACCCGGTGGAGGTGAACAAGCCTGCACCAGGTGAGCACTGCACTGGCTTGGCGGTTGACGTGCGCTGCCGTGGTGAAGACGCGGTGGAGATCCTTCGCCTGGCCATGAACCTGAAGTTCACCCGCTTCGGCATCAGCCAGCGCGGCAACGCTCGTTTCCTGCACCTGGGCATGGCGCCGGCCGGTGGCCGCTTCCCCAGCCCCGCGATCTGGAGCTACTGAATGACACGCCTGTTGATGATTGCCGTGTTCACCGCCGTCGTCCTGGTCGGCTGCGTCTTCAGCGACACCCATGCGGTGGTGGCGCGCAGCGCTTCCACGTTGGTGGCGTTGTATTGCAAGGCCCCGGAGACCGGGCGCGTGCTGCTACGCACACAGATTGCCAACGACACGGCCCCGAACAAGATCCGCGTGGAGTGCACCGCCGATGGCCTTTAAAAGCGAGCTGGTCGTCAAGGCCGTGAAGGGCACCAAGCAATGGCAGTTGATCAGGCCGCTGTTCTACCTGACGGCCAGCAACAAGATGGTGACTGTACCCAAGTGCTACCGCACTGACTTGGCCAGCGTACCCCGGCCAGTCTGGTGGTTGATCCCCCGTGACGACGAGTGCGCCCGTCGTCCGTCGGTGGTGCACGACTTCATTTACACCCACGGCACCTGGTCCTTCACCAAGGCCGAGGCTGACCAGATTTTTTACGACGCCTTGCTCGAGGAGGGCATGCCCAAGCCTCTGGCCTGGCTGATGTACGCCGCCGTCCGGATCGGCGGGCGTGGCAACTGGAGCGCGTGAAATGGAGCTTTCAGCCATGGCCGTGAGCGTACTGCTGATGTTGACCGAACTGGTCCTGACCGGTGTGGTGGGCTTTCAGATGTACCTCTTCAAACAGATCAGCGCGGCCCGTCGTGAGCACCTGGAGTTTCGCATCGAGGTTGCCGAGCGATACGTGCGGGCCGAACACATCGACAAGGCCATGGAAAAGCTGGAAGACCGGCTGGAACAGCGCCTGCAGCACCTTTTTAACCAACCCCTGCAACGGAAAAGAACATGACCGAAAAACGCGATATCACCCTGGAAGTCGGCGAAAAGGAATTCACCTTCACCCTGACGCCTCAGGACGTGACCAAGTACTTCAACGCCATGACCGCGAACAACAAGGTGGCGCCTTCTCACAACCTGCTGAGCAACACCGTGGTGGCCGATCAGCGCGCCGATCTGCGTGCGCTGCTGGCCAATCCGGTGATGACCATGCAGATCGCCGGCGCGCTGCTCGAGGAGTACGCGCCGGACGTTGAGATCATCGTAAAAAAGCACTCGACCACGCTGAGCGCCTAAGCGAAGACGGGCTTGGCCAGCTACTGGCCCTGTCCAGTCGCTGGCTACCTGGTCAAGAGCCCACACCCGAGGTGATGGGCACGGCCAAGTGGCTGGAAGACGAACACTGGAAACGCATGGAAATCGCCGTGGCTAACGGCATCGCCCATGCACTGAACGGATAAAAACACATGGCTGACCGCGCCGCCCGCCTGGCCTTTATCTTGAGCCTGACCGACAAGGTCACCGCGCCCCTGGGCAAGGTGAAAATGGGTTTTTCCGACCTTGCCGAGCAGAGCGAAAAGAACATCAAGACGATGGGCCTGGGCTTGGGCGGCATGGTCGGCGCCGGTGTGGCAATCACCCAGTCATTGGCCCCTGCGCTGGAGATGAACCGTGCCCTGGGCGAGGTGAGATCGCTGGGTGTGGCTGAAGACGCACTGTCTGCCCTCAATCAAAAGGCGCTGGAGTTCTCCGTGGATTACGCCGCCAATGCCCGGGATTTTGTGGCATCGGCGTCGACGATCGATGGCGCCATCAAAGGCCTGTCCGCCAGCCAGCTGACCTCGATCACCAACACCAGCAACGTGCTGGCCAAGGCGACCAAGGCCGACGCGGAAACCACCAGCGCCTACGTGGGCACCATGTACAACCTGTTCAAAGGCCAGGCTGACGCCTTCGGCAAAACCGAGTGGATCGAGAAGCTGGGTGGGCAGACGGCACTGGCGGTGAAACTGTTCCGCACCGATGGCGCCCAGTTGAAGGATGCCTTCAAGGAAGTCGGCTCGATCGCGACCACGGCGGGTGTGGACCTGGCTGAGCAGTTCGCGGTGATCGGCTCGCTGAGCAGCACCATGGAAGGTGGCGATGCCGGCGGCATTTACAAATCGTTCTTCGAGAACATCGGCAGCGCCTCGGAAAAGCTGGGGATGAAGTTCGTCGACCAGAACGGCAAGTTGCTGCCGATGCTCGACATCCTCGGCAAGCTGGAGGGCAAGTTTGGCGATCTGAACAGTGCCAACGCAGGGGCCAAGCTGATCGACGCCTTTGGCGGCGAGGGCGCGCGCGTGATCACGGCACTGGCCAAGGACACTGATCGTCTGCGCATTGGCATGGACCAGCTGGGCAAAGTTCGGGGCCTGGAGAATGCCGAGCAGATGGCCAAAGCCATGGTGGATCCTTGGGCGCAATGGGCGGCCCTGGTGGAAAGCATGCGCGCCCTGTTTGGCCAGGTGCTGATTCCGGTATTGGCGCCGTTTATGGAAAAGATGGTGGCGATCGGTAAGACGCTGATGCGCTGGGTCACCTTGTTTCCGAACATCACCCGCGTGATCGGAATTACCACGCTGACCATCTTCGGCATCATCGCCGGCATGTCTCTGCTGACCCTGTCTGTAGGCATGTCGAAAATGGTTTGGCTGGGGATGCTGACCGTCTGGAAGCTGTTGACCTGGACCGGTTACCGCAGCATCGCGATGTTCCTATATCACTCCGTGATGACGATCGCCTTCGTTGCCGGCCTGGTCCTGCTGTACAGCTGGATGAGCCTGGTCAAAGTCGGGATGTTGGCGTGGCAGGCCGCTATCTGGCTGGTGAACGGCGCGCTGCTGGCCAACCCGGTCCTTTTGATCATTGTCGGGATCGTGGCCCTGGTCGCGGCGTTGGTTGCCGCCGTCTATTACTGGGACGAGTGGACCTCAGCACTGCTCAACAGTGACGCCTTCAAGTGGGTCAGCGACCAGTTCAAGACCTTGTCCGATTGGTTCAACTCCATGGGCGGCTGGTCAGCCATGGCCAAAGGCGCGTGGGACAGCATCGTCAGCGTCTTTTACAAAGCCATCAACAGCTTGATCGAGATGATCAACAGCATCCCCGGCGTAAATATCGAAGCGCGGTTTGGCGGCATGCCAGAAGTGCCGGGTGTCGACGCAGCGGTAAATGCGGCCAACTCCGCAAGCAGTGCGCAAAAGGCGCAGCAAACCATTAACGCGGCAATACCGAGTCTTTCCCCGACGCGAGCATCAGCTGTGCCCCCAGGCGGATTGCTCACCAGCATTCAGAACACCAGCAGCCAGAACAAGGGGGCGCACGTTGAGAACGTGAACATCCACACCGCCAAGCCAATGACCCCGTTGGAGTTGGAAAACATGGTGGCGATGGGGGTTGGCGGATGAGCCTCTACATCGATCTGCTGATCACCGATAACGACCTGACCTTGGACCCCTCGAACCAGCCGCTACTGGTGGACGACCGGGCCAGTATTGCCCAGGACATTGCTCACATGATCCGCGAAAGCGGGCTGCTGTTCACGCTGGTCGCTGAGCGCGATCGCTTCCGTCAAGCCGACTGTATCCAGCAACTGGAACTGCTGGCTGAGGCTGACGTGCGCCTGGTTCCGGGCACTGTCCGGATTCTTGAAGAAGAGAAGGGCAAGTACCTGGTCACGGCCAAAACCGTTGAATTTGGATCTGTCGAGGTAGTGCTGTGAGTGACGTAGATTTCAAACAGGCGTTGAGTGACGCCGGCATTCCGATCACCGAGGCCAAGTTGCGTGCGGCCTGGGAACTGGAAGTCGTTGCCCAGGGCAGCAAATTGAGCAACACCAGTGCATGGTCGCCGTTCTGGCGGGTGATCACCGCGTTGGTGACCAAACCGGTGATGTGGCTGATCGACTTTATCGCCGGCACCGTGTTGCCGAACTTCTTCGTGAAGACCGCTACCGGTTCCTGGCTGGATATGCTGGCCTGGGCGGTCAACGTCACCCGCAAGCCAGCGACCAAGGCCGAGGGGTTGTTGCTGTTCACCCGCAGTGCGCTGGCCGGCCTGCTGGAAATTTCGGCCGGTACCCGTGTGCAATCGATCGCGATCAACGGCAACGTGTACGAACTGGTGACCGTGGCAGCAGCCAGCTTTGCTGATGGTGAATCCCAGATCCGGGTGCTGGCCTGGGCAAAAAAAGCTGGCAGCGGGTTCAATCTCGCACCAGGTTACTTTTCGATTCTCCCGGAACCCGTGCCCGGGGTTGTCCAGGTAGTGAATGCTGACGGTTGGCTGAGCCAGCCCGGCGCCGACACTGAGCCTGACGATGAGTTACGCCTGCGCGTGCGCAATCAGTTTTCTGCGGTCAACCAGTGGCACACCGACGCCGTGTATCGCGCCATGATCGCGGCGTTCCCCGGTGTGCAGCCTGACGGCGTTTACTTTGAGCACAACGCTCCCCGGGGCCCCGGCAGTGCCAACGCCTTCGTGTTGTTCGAAGCCGACTCGCCGGCGCAGTCCTACCTGACTGAAATCAACAACTACATTCGCGACCAGGGCAACCATGGCCACGGGGATGACCTCCTGGTGTTGGAGATGCCCGCCACACTGCACGCTGTCAGTTTGACGGTCTGGACCAAGGCCGAGGTCGGCGCCGAGCGCTGGCCAGCGCTGAAAGCTGACATTGAGCTGTTCATCCGGGCCGCGTTTCGCGAGAGCACGGACAGCGACTATCAGCCGACGCAGACTCATCCCCAGTCGCGTTTTTCGTTCAGCCGCCTGAGTGAGGAGCTGCACCAACAATTTTCCGGCATCGACTCGCTTGACTTCGACAACGTCGACATCATTTCCGAACTGACCATCCCGCGCCTGTCCGGGGTTGAGGTGGAGCTGAATGCTTAAGTTGAGCCTGCCTTTTTGGCTCGACGGGCCGGAGTTGGCCAAGGTCAAAGCGGCCGCGCAAGCCTGGTGGAGCAAGGTCGAAAACTGGCTGCACTGGCCGTTGCTGCAAATGGATGCCGAGACTTGCCACCTGAGTATGCTCGATCTGTTGGCCTGGCAGCGCGACATTCAGCGCTTCCATGTCGAGCCTGAAACGCTGTACCGCCTGCGGGTCAAATACGCCTTCATTAATGCCGTGGACGCTGGCAGCACCGCCGGCATGGCTCGTATTTTCGAACGCCTGGGCGTGGGCTACGTGGAGATTCAGGAACGTCAGGATGGGCTGGACTGGGACATCGTCCTGCTGCTGCTTTCCGACACTCAACTCAGCCAAAACCCAGAACTGCTGCGCGTCCTGATGCAGCAGTACGGCCGCACCTGCCGGCGTTATGACTTCGTCACGATCACTCCCGTATCGATGCACATCACTGTCGCGGACTTCAACGACGACCAACAGACGTTGCTGGCTGCCCTGGACGACAGCACAAGCCGTTTGGCGGTGATCAACGAACTGACCGTGGTCGCCTCTTTGACCGATTCTTTTTAGGAGCCCCCATGGCAGCTAGCATTACCCTTGCCGGAGAAAGCCTCATTGCCCAAAAGCAAGGCGCCCAGGAGGTTCTGGACGTTGCTCGCTTCGTACTGGCCAACGTGCCGGCCCTCGATCCGAATGCGCCCGTCGACCGTGCGGCGCCCAAACCACCCGCCGACCAGATCGTCTACACCGCCAATGTCGACCGCAAAGGCTATGTGAACCCGCGCCAGGTGATTTACAGCCTGATGGTCGGTTCTGATGTCGGTGACTGGGACTACAACTGGATCGGCCTCGAGTCGGCCGAAGGGGTGCTGGTCGCAGTGGCTTACGTGCCGCTGCAGCAAAAGCGCAAGAACATCCCGCCGCTGCAGATCGGCAACAACATCACCCGCAACTTCTTAGTGGAGTTCAACGGTGCCCAAGCACTGACTGGGATCACCGTCGATGCCAGCACTTGGCAACACGACTTCACCGTTCGGCTGAACGGCATCGATCAGCGCGAGCGCTTGAACAATCGGGACACATTCGGCCGAGTTTGCTTTTTGGCTGACAGCCTGCAGATGAAACGTAGCTTCGGTCTGTACCAACTCAAAGCGGGCATTGCTTACGTTGAGGGGATCCGCGTCGAGTTGTCTGAGCCGACCCTGGTGCAGTTGCCGGCGTTGCCGGTTAAAGCCTGGCTGGACGTTGCGCTGGCCCGGGATACCAATGATGTGGTCGCCACCTGGAACGTCGTCTTTGGTGCGGCGAAGGCTGACTACACCGACGGCAATGGGATCGTGCATTACGTGGTGGAGCTGGCCAGCGTGGCCATCTCGGAGGAGATCTCAGACCTTCGCGTGTTCGAACCGATCACCGGCGCCCTGGTGAAACACTTCGCTGCACAAAATGGGGATTACGAGAACCTGCGCGCCCGGGCTACGACCAAGGACGACGTCGACCTGGGCAACCTGCCTAATTCCAAAAGCGACGACCCGGGTACCGACAGTAGCGAGATCCTGGCGACTACCAAGGCGCTGAACGCGCTGCGCAAGGTCATCGATGACTCCGAAGTAGGGCGCATCGGCACGTTTGCTATGGCCACACCGCCGGCCGGCTGGTTTCGGGCCAATGGTGCCGCGGTATCGCGCACGACGTATGCCGCGTTGTTCGCCAAGATCGGTACCACCTACGGTGCCGGCGACGGCGTCAGCACCTTCAATCTGCCGGATCCACGCGGAAAGTTTGTTCGCATCTGGGATGACGGACGGGGAATCGATGTCGGGCGAGCGTTTGGCAGCAACCAGGCTGATGAAATGCGCAGCCACAATCACTCGGGCAGCTCCGCTGGCGCCGGCGGCCATACACACGGTGCATCGAGCGACACCCAGGGCGCGCACACCCACAACGTCCACTACGGCGACCTCACCCCGGACGGTGCGGACTTTGGCACTCCGGGAGAACCACGAAACCCACTGAACGGGAGCGACTCTCCCGCCTTTGTAACCGCCACCACGTCAGCAGGTGCGCACGCGCACAACATCACCATAAATGCTGTGGGCGACCACTCGCACGTTATCACCGTCAACGCCACCGGTGGCAGCGAAACGCGCCCCACCAACATCGCGTTTCTCGCTTGCATCAAGTACTGAGGCCATCCCATGGACACGAAAATCGTCTATCAAACTGATCACCTGGGTATCTACACCGGCACAACCGTGGCCGATCGTTCGCCGCTGGAGCCGGATGTTTGGCTGATTCCTGGCGGGTGTGTCGAAGTTGCGCCGCCGGTGGTACCGCAACACAAGGCCGCGCTCTGGAATGGGAAGTGCTGGCAACTGGTCGACTCTTACCAAGGGCTGACGGTATACAACATCACCACCCGCGCTCCGATGGTGATCGAGCGTGTGGGCTCGCTTCCCGCCGGCTACACGCTGGAAGTGCCAGGCCCGGGGCAGATCTGGGGTGATAGTCACTGGATCGATGACATCCCGGCCGTGGTCGAGTTGCGCTACAGCGCGCAGCTTTTGATGGTTAATGCGGCCTGTCTGCAGGAGATCACTGGCGGATTTTGGTCGACGGCTCTGGGCGATCGGTATTTCTACGATTCCGAGCTTGAGGACCAGCTAAACCTGACTGGCATGATCTTGCGTGGCCTGGGTGGCGTGTATGCCTGCCGCGATGAGTTTGGGGTGAAAACCTTCCTGGATCACTCCAGCGATCAGCTTCGGCAGATTGGCGACGAGTTCACCGAGTTCAAGCTGCAGCGCCTGCGCAAAGCCAACGACCTCAAGCGAGCCTTGGCAGCGGCGCGATCGGCTTCGGATGTGGGCGCGCTCAACGCAGTGGCCTGGGAGACTGACCCGGTATGAGTTGGGACTCTATCACCCTGCGTTGGCCGGAGCAGTCCACCCAGTGGCTCAGCGGCCTCGATGCCGCCAAGGTCTTGGCCAGTAACGAACTGACCAGCACGGCACTGCGCCTGGACGGTCTGGCCGACTTGGCCACCACCTCACCCGGTCCCGTCGGTGCCGCCGCTGAAGCCGCCGTAGCCGCCGGCCGTGCCGCGCTGACCGAAGCCTTGGGCGAAGTGCCGGCTAGCCTGGTCGTGACGCCGTTTCAAAGTGGCGTGGGCCAGGGGCGCGGCTACCAGCGCTACCTGTCGGCTCCCAATCTGCTGCAGCAGCTGGGGGAGAAGCTTGAGGACACCGGCGATGATGGACGTCCGGCTGGCTCGCAATATGCGCTGGCGGTGATGTTCCTGGGCACGCGGTACGACCAGTTTGCCGCGACCCTGTCCCGATTTAATGCCGTGCTGCCGGTGCCAGACCTGCAGCGCGCAGAACGCCGAGCCAAAAACCTGTTCGCGCTGGACGCTGAAAAGTGGGAGCTGCCGACTGCTGGCACGCTGCCGCGTTGGGGTGAGTTGCCCCTGGAGCGGTGCACCGTGACCAAAGCCGCGACTCAGGCCCTGAACAGCCAGTTATCGGCCTTGGAAAGCTACGCGGACAGTTCGCCGATGGCCGATCTGGGTCGGTTGGCCACTCGCAAAGCCAACCAGGCGCTGGCACAGGCGCAGAAATTGGCCGATCTCAAGACTCAATTCGCCAATGGCAACGCCGACGACACCATGCGTGCGCGCCTCATCGGCCCAGGTAATGCCGCCGAATTGCGTCGCCAGCTGCTGCAGGGCGAAGCACCAGGTCACGAATGGGGGCTGTCTGCAGGATTGCTCCTGGTCGGGTCCCTGAAAGGGTTGGGCTTTGTTCGGGAATTGGTGGGCCTATGACCTTATTGCTCGATGGTGAACAGGTACGCGGCAAAAACCTCAAGGTCACCGCCAACCTGAGAATCGAAAGCGACGACTTGTCGGGACAGACCAGCAATACCGATTCGGCTCACAAAGGGTTCAAGCCCAAGACGCTGGCGGTCACTTTGCTGATCCCATTTATCGATGAGTCGAACCTGCGCAACCTGATGAGACTGGCCGAGGCGACCGGCACCGGTGGCCAGCTAAAAACCTACCGAGTCGTCAACGACACCGCGTCAGCGTTTGGTGTGCGCCAGGTGCAATTCTCCGACGGCGTCAGCGCCCGCGAAGACGATTCGATGAGGGCCTGGCTGGTTCAATTCACGCTGTCGGAAAAGCTCTCAAACCCGGAGCGTGTCGAGACCCGTCGAGCCGGGAAAGGTGTGACACAGCAAGGCGCCCCGGGGCAGTCCGTAACTGCACCAGGTGCAGCCGGAACCGGCGCGGCAGGGGAGGAGCTCACCGGCTTCGAAGTCACGTTGAAAAAGCTGGATAACTACTTGGGTGGTGGGTCATGAGCATGAAGCTGCATAAGGTGCTGACCATCGGCGGAGTGGTGTATCCGCTGGTCACGGATGACGTTCGCCTTGAACTGCGAACCCCCGGACGGGCAACGCTGACCATTCAGGCAGCGGCGCCGGTAAAGGGCTTGGTGACGCTCGATATTGGGTACAACGACAACCCGCTGCAGCGCCACTTTATCGGCTACGTCGAGCGCTGCACACCGTCCAACGCGATCGAGCAGGTGCTGTTCTGTCGCGAGCTGGCGGCGATCCTGGCCACCCCTTTACCGCTCAACCTGCGCCATGCGGATCTGAGCACGGTGCTGGGTGAAATCAACCAGAAAACCGGGCTGAGCTTTCGAGTCCCTGACAAGGCCTACGCCAAGGTTAAGGCCCCGTTCTTCTTCAACCTGGCGTCTGGATACCAAGCCATGGACAGCTTGGCCAAGGTGTTTGGCATCGCCGACTTCATGTGGCAGCAGCAGGGTGACGGCGAAGTGTTCGTGGGGAGTTGGAGCGACAGCTTCTTCGGTATCCGATCGTCGCTGCAGCTGCCGGTCGAGCTGTTCAATGGTTATCAAAACAATCAGAGCGCGATGATCGCGGCCCTTCCTGGGTTGCGTCCTGGTGCATCCATCAACCAAGGCGAGCGGATCACCAACGTGACGCTCACCGGCAACCAAATGGCGATCCGATGGAAGACGCAATCCGCCGCAGCGTAGAGCGGCAGTTTCCCGAACTCTCTGGTGGTTATCACCTGCCGCGATATGCCCGGGTAGCGGGGGTAGCTGATGCCCCGGCAGGTGCCGGGATCTGCGACGACTTCCGTCCGCGCTTCGCCGTCGACCTCGAACTACTGGGACCGGACGACGAGCCGGATCCAGATCTGCCAATGCTGGCCGGCGTGCCGCTGCCCATGCCCATGGGCGGGGATGAGATGGGGTTCTTCGGTTTTCCCGGGGAGGGCACGCGGGTTGTGGTGTGCTTCGCATATGGCATGCCCAGCAAGCCCTATGTTCAAACGATCCTGCCGCACGGTTTGAGCCTACCCAAGGTGCCCAAGGGCGACTTGGTGTGGCAGCACAGCGATGCCGCGCAGCAACGCGTCGACGCGGACGGCAACTGGCTGCGCCAGACCGATGGCCGGATCCGTGACCAGTCGATCGAGCGGGATGTGGAGAGCCTGACCAACACCGAACACCACCAGAGCAGCACGGTGGAGGTCGACGACCATTCGACTGAGTCAGTCGGTGGCATCAAGACGATCGAGGCGATTGGCGCGCTCAAGCTGCTGTCGGGTGGATCCGCCAGCCTGGCCGCATTGGATGACCTGCACCTGGCCAGCGGTCGAGATATCAACCAGGTCGTGGGCCAGAAACTGAACCTGGCGGTGGGTGGTGAGCTGCAGGAGCGAATCAAAGGCGCCCGCCGCAGTATCGCCCCCAAGACCTGGCTTGGCTCTGAATCGGTGAACGTCCTGCAGGTGCTGTGCGATTTGATCGACCTGGTCACCGAGATGAACGGCCAAATCGCTGCCCATGTCCACGGATCCGGTCCTGCCCCGACCAACGCCGCCGCCTTCACCACCAACGCCGGTACCGGCCTAGAGCTTAATGGGCAGCTTAAGCCCATCACCGGAGCCTAATTTGGAACTCAAGAACTACTTTGTCCAGGACGACGCGGGGAACATCCTTAGCGGAGCAACTTGTTACCTGTATGTACGGGGCACCGAGAGCCTCGTAGAAGAGCTACAGGAAGCTAACGGCTTGGCTCTGGGCAATCCTTTTGTGTCCGATTCACAGGGTCTAGTCCAGTTTGCCGCGCCCAACGGGCTTTATGACCTGCGGGCGGTAAAAGGTAACCGGGATTATCGGCTTCGGTTGCAGTTCAATGATGTGACAGAGACATCAGAAGCTATTCAGAATGCGGTCGGAGCGCTTGAGGAAAGGCTGAAAAATTCAACCGACCCGAGCAAAGGGGTAGGGATTCTGGGCTACCTGCCGGGCGGAGCTGGTGCGGTGGGCACTACTCTTGGAGAGCGGCTCCGGCGCGTCATCTACGTTGTGGACTACATGAGTCCTGCGGAAAGAGCGGACGCACTGCGATCCGCCCCCCTGCTCGATCACACCTTGGCTTGGCGCAAGGCCGTGGCAGCTTGCGCGGAGGGCGGCACCGTCTACGGCGACCCTCGCCATACCTACAGCATCAACTGGCAGCTGGATGGCTACTGCGTCCCGATCGAGAAAGGCATCACGATTGACCTACAGTGGGCGAAGTCGCGCTACAAGACGTACTCGGATGCGAACCCAGCCTTTATCCACTCCCCGGCCTTCTTCTTTCGGGGCAGCACGGGAGTTGCGAGAACTATCGTGCCAACCACTGGCCAGCCGGTCACTGTGACCTGCTCGACCCCTGCTCAAGCGGCGGACTTTGCAGCGGGCGACCGGGTGCTGATTACCACCGACGCCGCCCGCGTGCCGTGGAACTTCCCTGACGGCCTGTACGCCAGCTTTACCGGCTACGGCGAACTGCAAACCGTGCTAGCGGTCAACGTCGGCACGGGGGTAGTAACGCTGTCGCGGCCGTTGGAGGGTGTGTACCTGAGCACCGCCACCATCACCAAGCTGAATCTGCTCCAGCGCCCGAAACTGCTTAATGCGGGCGTGGCCATTGAGGTTGATCCGGGAGTCATCTCCACTAAGGCCCTGTCTGAGAACTGCGGCCACTTCGCCAGCTTCTATTGCTGCGAGAAGCCGGAGGCCACGGATATTTCAGTGGGTGGTTTCCGCTTGTTCGTCACCATGTTCTGGATGTGCTGGATGCCGCATGTCCAGCGCGTGAAAGGCTACCTGCCGAACCCGATCTACCCAACCAATGGTGGTCATGCTTACGTTATTCGGCACCACCTGTGTTTCGGGGCGTTGTCTTCCCATAACGAGGGCGTGGCTGTCCGGCACTTGATTGACTACACGACCTCGCACGGCTGTGTACAGCATGACAACGTGTGCCACGGACCGATTGCCGGGGCTTACGTGGCACATGGCCTTGGCGAGCGACGCATCACCAGCATGGATGACACTTCTCATGGGGGAGCAAGCGCCGGATGGAACTACGGCAATGAAGCGTTCCGGGGCGCTTACGAAGGTAAAATCAAACGGTTCAAGTACACCGGGGCTGGCGCTGCGATCAACGTGACCACGCTATCCGGTGACGTGTCGATTAGCGATCCCGATGTTCGTATGATTGGCGCGAGCGGTGCCGCGGTTCGTATTTCATCGGGTGCGAGTAACGTTCGGATCAAGGGTGGCATTCTCGATAAGTCCGCCGTGACTGTCGCCGGCGATGTTGTTTCAATCTTCCCCGCCTTCGGAACTTCGCAGGTGGTACCTGGGACATTGGTGCTGGCATCCGCCGCAATGGGCACTGATGCAGTCGTGACGGTGGTGATGTCGGTTGCCCACGGACTGGTGGTCGGCGATGGGATCTATGTGGGGATCCGCGCAGCGGGTAGCCCTGACAGTCAGTATGCGGGGCACTGGACCGTGGCCAGCGTGTCGACGACGTCCGTTGCCAATGACACCTTCACATTCGTGCGCACAGGCGTGACCACCGAAAACCTGTCCTATGCCGGGGTGACGAACCAGGTTTGGAGGGAGGCGAGCTTCAAGCCGGTGAACGGCGTGCGTATTACCGGAGTGCGTTTGGTGGCATCGCCAGTGGCGGGTTCGTCCACGGTTTCTGGTAGCTGCGCGGGTGAGCTGGAGATTGATGACTGCACGCACGTCATGAGCGCGCCAGGAGCGGCCATCGCCCTCGTCTCCAGGTACTCGGACGAGGCACCGCAGACGATCAAGCTCACGCGAAACTACTTCACCGGGGCCCATACCCGCAGCATTGACCTCGATGGCGAGTACGCGAAAAAGTCCCTGACGATTCGCGGGAATACTTCCAATGAGTACACGGATGCCTTCCTCAATTTGACGGGTACCGCGAGCCAAAAACGCGCTCGATATGTGATCGGCCGGCAATATGTCCTGGCTGAAAACAACACCGCCGCTGCCGCTCCGATCAATGGCCTGGTCACAATGGACCTGTGGAACGCGGTAGGACTCGGGGCATCGGTTTATGGCAACACRTATCCAGCGAACGCGGCCGTCGCCAACACCTATAACAAAAACTGGGAATACGGCTCCCTCACCCTCGGCCTTCAAGGCGGCAGCACGGCCGGTACCGCCAGCTACACCAGTCGCGCTGGCAACTACCAGATGGATGGCTACAGCCTGAACGTGCGTGGCCGGCTCAACTGGACGGGTTTTACCGGTACCGGGCAAATGCAGATCACTGGCATGCCTTACGACGCCGGCGCTTTCCCGATGCCGTGTGAAGTAGGCGACACCACCTTGCCATTTACCGGGCAATTAGCGCCTCGATGGTCCGGGAGTCAGGTTCACCTGCGTCAGCTGAATGGAGGGGTGCAACAGGACGTGCCAGTCAGTGCAAACGGGGATGTGTTGTTTTCTAGCCGATTGGCGCTTTCTGCAGCGTAAACAACAGCCCCTCGACGGAGGGGTTTTTTCTTGAACGAGCGCATTCGTTATCGGATACACAAAGTGTATGTTTTTATCGTCGTCGCTAGTGCATAAACTGTGGATAACCGAGATTTGCTATTGACTTACTCTTGACTGGGTAAATAGTTAACGACCGTTCGTCGGATAAATTCTGGATACAGGAGAGTTGTATCAAATGTGGTTCAGAAAAAGGAAAAAAATTCTTTCTCCCGGCAAACCCATGTAATCCGTGCGTTAGACCAAAAAACCGCCACTATTGTGTAGTGGCGAATAAGCGAAATTCGCCTGCGTAAACGCGAAACCCGCACAGGGTGCGGGTTTCGGGTGTATATCTTTGATGTGACATTGGTGCTGGGAACCTGTGGTAAAGTCCCTTCACCTGCTCACCAAGACATACTTTTGCAGCTTAGGAACTCAAAGGCTATGGCTTCGCAATGGACCCGTCAACATGAATCTAACGCTAAAGCGCTAAAGCGCTACAAACTTGCAAGTTTGTTATGTGGCCAGTTTGGTGGTTTTTTAAACTTGGGCGGTTAGTGATTGCCGGAAAGTTGCAAGAGTGAGCGGGATGCTCTGCATTTTGCTATGCGAGATGCGGGTTTCATCCATGCTTAGGAGTTGTTGCCAAATGAAGTCATTCATTCGGTTTCTTCCTGAAGAGCTGATTCGAGCGTTGCAGGCCGCCTATTGGTCTATCCGCTTGATCAGGATCATTCAGCAGTTGTAATGCAGTAACTGCAGGGGCCATCGGCCCCTGCTTTCATTTCAGCGCCAGACCTCATTACCCCAGCCGACACCACCACGACTGCGCATAGGCGCAACCGTCGATGTACTCAATGCCGCTTAACACGAAACCGGTAACCGCCATCCCTGCCAATGTAGCGTCCAGCAGTCGCGGTAAAGGATCCGGGTCGTTTGGCATGCCCACTTCTATACGAGCGACGTTAGCGCTTCGACCAAGCTCTCTGCTGTTCTCAGAATTCACCATCACATTCCCCCTGATCGGAGGATAGCGTCGCCGTTCCTGAGGCGTGAGCGCGATGCCATGGTGCCGCATGGGGGTAACAAGCATATGCATGAGACGGTCCCTATCTACTCGCCACTATGACGGTCGAGCAGCGCTTCCACCGCGTAGGCCAGCGCGCCGTCGGCTTGCTCCAGAAGATCGCTGAGATCATCCCGATCAATCACATGAGCTCGGTGCAGAGCGTATGCCTGAGTCAGCAGAGCTTTATGGTGAGCTCCAGGGTGATCGAGCAATGCGACATCATCCCGCAGCATTACTTCCCACAGCGCGATCGCCCTGGACTTATCAGTGGTCACTTGTTCCTGGTTCATCACCTGCACCCTCATCAGCTCATCAAAATACTGTATACATGAACAGTATATCAATGGAGGTGGTCGGACTACGTCTGTCCGATGAAAAGCCGACCAGGGCGAACAGTGAGCGCTGCGGAGGAAAAAACGTCCGGAGAAGAAAAAAACAGCTGAAAAAGCACTTATCCCCCTCCCGCCGACGGGCTTCGTGTCCTTTTTTTGTGCAAATCCGGTTGTAGTGCAAACGAACCCGCAGCCTAGGCGGGCCGTGGGGCTCGGCAGGTGATCGGCAATTTCACAAAATGCAAAGTTTTGAAAGGAAATGCAGTGCGATTGCACAGCTGCACTCAGGGCGGTCGCGGACTGGGAAGTGCTGGAACCCTTGGTTTATAAGGGAAGGAGCCTCGAAATCCGACTATTTTAGGTGTTTTAAAATAACAACAGCTCACGCTATCAGCGCTTGGGGTAGCGTGTTGATTGACAGTCGATGAGGTACCTACCCTATGCAATACGTGGCTTTCCGATCGACTGAGCAGTTTTGAATATTTGCATTTCGTTGAACTCACTACACGCATCATATTTGCGTTGAAACGGGCGGGTGGTTTCAAAAAAACTCGGAGAAATTATCTATTTTTTTTCAGCTGTAGTATGGAACGCTTAGAGACGAGTGATGTGCACTCGCTGACATTTCGAACAGGTAGGTGACGAAATGAATGAGTTAAGTCGGCATGTTGCATTGAAGCTGTCGCGTGCGGAGTCGCAGATAAAATCAGTGTGCGAATCAATTGTAGATTGGGCTACGTCCAACCCTCTAAAGGCAGAAGGCCGGATCCTTGATGACCACCTTGGATTTGAGCTTATCTTGAGTCCTTTTGCTGAAGCGCCACCGCAAGATAATTGGGGATTGACTGTTGGAGAATGTGCTCACAATCTCAGAAGCGCTCTCGATAACCTTGCTTTCGCCTTGGCTCGTTCCGAATGCGACCCTCCGCCGAAGCCAGGGAAACTTTCATTTCCAATTTATGCTGACAAAGCTGACTTTCATTCGAAGGAGCGCCAAAACCTTGAGCAATGGCCCGCCGGGGCAGCCGATTTAATAGAAAGTCTACAGCCATTTCAGCGGATCGGCGGACCGGGAGAAGGGCTTCCCGCCGACGACCCTCTCTTGCTGCTTCATTGGTTGAATATAATCGATAAGCACCGTGTGCCTCCGATCGCACTGATCGCGCCCAAGTCGATGAGTCCCGATTTGAAAGTGGATTTTTACACCGCCGAGGAAGCTTCGTTGAACGTTCCGCCCAATATGACAATCTGGGGTGGGGCACTGGTGCCCGGCGCAACTCTGTTGAAAATGACAACGGTGAGTCCACTTAAATCAGCCTCAATAGACTTCCAATGCGTGGCTGCCGTCTGCATCCTTCGCGATGGAGAGCCCTTACCAATAATTCATCTCCTAAACTATCTGTATGACTACACCAAGGGTGTGGTGTCCCGATTCGATTCTTTTTTCCCCAGCGGCGAAGAAATTCAGGATAAGTAGCATTCTCCTCAATACAGAAGCCCAACCGTCGATGGAAGCGATTCATTAGGCGGGGGCTTCCTCCCTGTATTGCATTTTCTAAAGGCGAGAAGAAGTTCTCCTGAAAGGGACGCCCTGAGGTTTTCAGCTGTTGCTTGAAAATGCGATCAGCAAGCACTGCCCTCAGGAATCTGTCCTAGAGCCCGGCCAGAAACTCAACGGCGAAGGCATTCGCGGCAGGGTAATTTCAACGATCTCTTGATTCCAGAATCTCAGCCAGGGGATAGGGCGAGCTGAGATTGATTCTTAAGGGGAGGGTGATCGTTTCAAAAAGAGCGATATCAGCTATATGGGGGTGGCAATGAGGCTGGAGGCCCCGGTTTTGCTGGGCTCTCGGTATTACAAGGGAAGGTAATATGAAGCGATATGAAAAGTAATATTTCTGTCAAACCCCCGGATTCATTGGGTTTTAAGGATTAGAAATATAGCTTTTAAGAAAGGTAATACTATCGCCTTCCTATCGCTTGAATATCGCCTTTTCCAAAAAACGCTGGAGGCCTTGATCTACAAGGGCTGTGGCTGTTTTTCGGAAGGGATATTACTAATATTACTGTTTTTTCGGACCCCCACGGATTTTAGGATTGGCACCTAGATGAGGGTTGGTATCAGGCTGTGCGGCTTTCTGCGTCAGTTCGCATCAAACGTCCCCCAATACGTCCCCCAGAGGAAGGTGGTAAAGGGTGAACAGCGCTGCAGGCCTTGAAAATAGTGGAGCGGGTGAAGGGAATCGAACCCTCGTTATCAGCTTGGGAAGCTGGAGTAATGCCATTATACGACACCCGCTCAGAGCGGTGACTTTGTACCAGATGTGCGCATGGAAATGAAGTTTTTCTTTGCACCAGACGGGTTTAGCGCAGGTGAAACCAAGCCTGGACCTCATGACGGTCGATCGCGGGCAAACCTCGCGCCTGCAGAATACGTTTAACGCAACAGGGCGGGGCTTGCTCGCGATGACGCTACTTCAGCTTGCCAATGCATGGTGGTCCTGGACGTAGTGGTAACGCGGTCGGCTTGCGTGTTGCGCTGGTTTCAGGAAGCCCATCAGTGCGTTGCGGCTGTCTCGGCAGGCGGCTTTGTGCTCCATGTCGAGAAAATGGCCGGTGGCCTGAATGGTACTGAACGTGCTGTGTTGCACGTGGCTGGCGAACAACCGGGCGTCGTCGGCGGCGGTGTATTCGTCCCATTCGCCGTTGAGGAACAGCAGCGGCACGTCGATTTTTTTCGCCGCGTGCAGGTAGCACTGGCGATCGCTGTGCAGCACATCGTTGATGTGGAAGTGCATCTGTCCGTACTCATGTTCGGCCAGGGAGCTGACGTGGCGATAGTTGAAGCGCTTGAACAACGACGGCAGGTGTTTGCCGATGGTGTCGTTCACCAGGTGCCCGACCCGGTCGCGGTCCAGGTTGCCGAGGTGTTCGACGCCGCGTTCGAGGTAGTCGAGCATGTGCGCGTTGATCACCGGGGAGAACGAGCTGATCACGGCTTTTTCGATGCGCCGTGGCCGTTGCGACAACGCCATCATGGTCGCGGCACCGCCCCAGGAGAACGACAAAACGTGCTCAGCGGCGAAGTGGTCGATCAGCTCAATAAGGATCTGACCTTCGATTTCCTTGGTGAGCATTTTTTCATGCAGGTTGTGGGCTTTTGACCGGCCCGCGTAGGGCTGGTCGTAGCAGACGACGTTGAACTGCGGATGGAGGTTTTTCACGGTTTGTGCAAACGACGCAGTCGTGGCCATCGAGCCGTTGACCAAGATAATGGTCTTCTCTGCGGCGTCTGCGCGATAGAACTCCGTGTAAACCCGATACTGACCCTGTATATCCAGCACAGCGATTTCTGGCCTCATGTCATAAGACTCCTGGCAAGCGGGTATGCGCGCAAATAGAGATTGCACGAGCTTTGTGACAGGTAGGCATACGCCTGGAATTTGAGAGGCCCATGTCGATCCATTGCAGTCCGGTCGACGGGTATTGTTATTGGCGGGCAGTCTGCCGGATGAGGCCGGAACCCAAGGGTTCCTACCGGCAAAAAGTTTCTTAGAAGTATGGGATGACTCGTCGGTCACATTTCGGCCGACGTCCTGATTCAAGCAGGGGTCACATCATTGCGCAAGTGCCGTTGGTAAATTGTTCGACAACTTTCTGCTGAGCGGTCGTGCGCTTAGATCGATCCGATCTCTTCATCGCTCAGTGGGCGGTATTCGCCCGGTTTCAACGTGTCGTCGAGCACCAGCGGCCCCATGCGTTCGCGGTGCAGGCGCATCACCTTGTTGTTGAAGTGACCGAACATGCGCTTGACCTGGTGATAACGGCCCTCGACGATGCTCAGACGCGCGGATTTTGGCCCGAGCAGCTCTAGTCCGGCCGGTTGCGTGGTGAGGTCTTCGAAGGCGAAGTACAGCCCTTCGTTGAATTTGATCGCGTATTCAGGGCTGATGTCCTGCTCGGTTTCGACGTAATAGACCTTCGACAGCTTGGTCTGCGGTTGGGTCAGGCGCCGCGACCAGTTGCCGTCGTTGGTGATCAGCATCAGGCCCGTGGTGTTGAAGTCCAGGCGTCCGGCGATGTGCAGTTCGTCCTTGTCCGGTTCATGGATCAGATCGAGCACGGTCGGGTGTTGCGGATCCCGAGTGGCGCTGACGCATCCGGCGGGCTTGTGCAGCATGAAGTGGCGCAGGGGTTTGCCGACTTGCAGCACGTCGTTGTCGACTTCGACGCGGCTGAATTCGCGGACTTCGCTGTGCGGGTCGCTGACGACTTTTCCGTCAACCCTGACGCGTTTTTCCACCAGTAACAGGCGCACCTGCTTACGGTTGAAGCACGGCAGGTTGCTGAGGAAACGGTCGACACGCATGACTTATGGATCGGTGAATAAAGGGGCGCGCATCTTACTAGATCGATTCGGGCGCTGCTTGCAACTGCGCCTCGACCTCGGCGCAGCGCGGGCACAGGCACGAGGCGTTGCGCAGTTCCGCCGGCAGCGACTGGAGCACGGCCGGGTCGATGCTGACGCCGTAGCACCAGCAGGCGCGGTCGGCGGTTCGCGGATCGGCCAGGGTGCAGTCGTTGGGGGCGCCGCAGGCAGGGCAGAGGTCAGGCAGGCTCATGATGAATAGTCATAGCTGGAGTGAGGTTTTTCCACGCAGGTTCGATTACGGCCGGTTTGCTTGGCCCGATACATCGCATGATCCGCCCGCGACAGCAGGCTGTGCAAGGTGTCATCGGGCTGCAGGGTGGTGAGACCGCTTTTGTGGCGATGGGGCTTGCCCCCTCGCCACAAATGCTCCCGCAGGGTTGAGTGTGTTTAAACCTGGGTTTTCAGATACATCCGCCACCCGCCCAAATGACTGATATTCACCGCACCCTCCAACCCATACGCCTCACAGATAAACCCGCTCTCCCAGCGACCATCCGCCAGTTGCACCTTGCCCAACCCCAGCGGTGCCGGAATCCCGGTCAGGAACGAACCCAATTCACGGCTGGGCAATTCCCAGACCTCCACCGCAATCGCCACCCCGCCATCCTTCACGCGGACCATGCCCGGACGAAACGGCGGGCCGCCGGCCAGGGCATGGAGTTGATAATCCGGCGAGCTGAAGGTCGTTTCCACCAAGCGGGCGCCGCGCTGCTTGAGCTGCCAGTTCAACGCCAACCCGTCCAAGTGCGCGCCACAGACCACCAGCCGCGCCCGGTCATGGCGTGCCACCGTCGTCGGCGCAGGTGCGGCCAAGCCTTGCTGACGCTGCAAGGCGTCCGCCACGCTCAACAGATACTGATCGGTGAAGGCCCGGCCAAACAGCGTCACGCCCCATGGCAGGCCGTTGTCCATGAACGCGCTGGGTACGGCGACGGCGGCGTAGTCGAGCAGGTTCATGAAGTTGGTGTAGTAGCCCAGTTCCGAGTTGCGCAGCACCGGTTCAGCTTCGAGCTCCGCCAGCGTCACCGGGCGGCCGATGGTCGGCGTGACGACGCAATCAAGGCCTTCCAGCGCTGTGTCGCACAGGGCTTTGAGCGCTTGCAGCCGGTATTGGGCGCGGAAAGTTTGCACACCGTCGACGGCGGGTGCCTTGGCCAATACGGCACGAATCACGGGCAACACGGCCTCGGGGTTGTGCGCCATCAACTCACCGGCCACGCTGTAGCGCTCGGCCACCCACGGGCCTTCATAGAGCAAGCGGGCGGCCTCCAGAAACGGTGACAGGTCCAGTTCTACCGCTTTGCCGCCCAAGGCCTTGAGGCGGTCGATGGCATCGCCGAACAACAGCGGGCCTTCAGGGCAACCGAAAAATTGCAGGTCCTGTGCACGGGGTACGCCGAAACGGAAGGGGCGTGGTGTACCGAACGCCGAGCCGTCGTTCCACAGTGGATTGCTGCGGCTGTATTCGTCCCGTGGGTCGAGGCGCGCGGTGAGCGCCAGCAACTGACTGGCCTCCCGCGCCGTGGCGGTGAACGTGGTGACGCAATCCAGCGTTCGACAGGCCGGTACGACGCCGGCCGTCGAAATCAGGCCCTTGGTGGCTTTCATGCCCACCAGATGGTTCAAGGCCGCCGGCACGCGCCCGGAGCCGGCGGTGTCGGTGCCCAGGGAAAAACTCGCGACTTCGAGCGCCACCGCCAGCGACGAACCGGCGCTGGATCCGCCCGACGGATACTCCCGCAATACGCTGTTGGGGCACGCGCCGTACGGTGAGCGGCTGCCGTTGAGCCCGGTGGCGAACTGGTCGAGGTTGGTCTTGCCCAGCGGAATCGCACCGAGGGCCAGCAGTTGCTCGACGATGGTCGCCGAACGCTCCGGTACGTAGGCAAATGCCGGGCACGCCGCCGTGGTTGGAATGCCCGCCAGGTCGATGTTGTCCTTGATCGCGAACGGCACGCCATACAGCGGCAGGCTGTCGAGGGCGCGACCGTCGAGGGCGGCGAGGTAAGGTTCCAGTTCCTCGGCGCTGAGCAAGTGGATGAACAGGTGATAGTCCGGGTTCAGTGCCGCGGCTTTGTCCCGCAGTTGCGGCAGCAATTGCCGTGGTGTGGTGCGGCCGTCGCGATAAGCGCAGCGCAGGGCGTCGAGTTGCAGATTGATGTTCATGGCATGAGTCCTTTTCAACATGGGTTCAGTCAAGTTCCAGCACCACGACGCGCTGTCCGGCGCGCACCGCCGAACCCGGTTGCACGCGAAGCTCGCGCACCACGCCGGCCATTGGCGCGAGCAGGGGGATTTCCATCTTCATCGACTCGAGGATCACCAGCACGTCACCGGCCTCGACGCGGCTGCCAGCCTCGACCTGGACCTGCCAGAGGTTGCCGGCGATGTGGCTGTCGACGCTCTGTTGACCGCTGGCCAGCGCTGCATCTTCGGTCGCTTCCGGAGCCGGCTCCTCACTGTCGAAATGGGCCTGGCCGTTGGCAATCCAGCGTTCGCGTTCGGCGTTGAACGCCCCTTGTTGCTGCGCACGAAAAGCGCCGATGGATTCGGCTTCCTGCGCCAGGAACGCCTGGTAATCCGCCAGGTTCAACTGACTGTGCTCGATGTTCAGGTCGAAGCGCCCGAGGGGGAAATCCCGGCGAATGCGCAGCAGTTCGTCGGCGCTGACCGGGTAGAAACGGATCTGGTCGAAAAACCGCAGCAACCACGGTTTGCCATTGAACGCGGCGACTTCGCGGTAGCGGTTCCACATCTGCAGCGTGCGCCCGACAAACTGATAACCGCCGGGGCCTTCCATGCCGTAGACGCACATGTAGGCGCCACCGATGCCCACCGAGTTTTCCGCGGTCCAGGTGCGCGCCGGGTTGTACTTGGTGGTGACCAGGCGATGGCGCGGGTCGAGCGGGGTGGCGACCGGTGCGCCGAGGTAGACGTCACCCAGGCCCATCACCAGGTAGCTGGCGTCGAACACCGTGCGTTGTACTTCATCGAGGTTCGGCAGGTCGTTGATGCGGCGGATGAACTCCAGGTTGTTCGGGCACCATGGCGCGTCCTTGCGCACGGTGGTCATGTATTTCTCGATGGCCAACTGGCACGCCGGGTCATCCCAGGACAGCGGCAGATGCACGATGCGCGAGGGTACTTGCAGGTCTTTGGCGGCGCACACGGCGTCCCATTCGCCGGCAACGATGCCGAGCAGATCCGACAGTGATAGTTGCTCGGGCTGATAATGGATTTGCAGCGAACGGATGCCTGGCGTCAGGTCGATCACGCCGTGCAGGTCTTCGCTTTCCAGCGCCTGCATCAGGGCGTGGGCGCGGAAGCGCAGGACGAGGTCCAGTTCGGGGGCGCCGATTTCCAGCAGCAGGTGGGTGTCGCCGGACAGTCTTGCCACCAGCCGTGTATCGTCCTGCCCAATGTCCAGAACCACAGGCGACTCAATCCCCTGTGCGAGCGAGCTTGCTCGCGATGACGGCATCACATCCGACATCTGTGTGACTGAAACACCGCTATCGCGAGCAAGCTCGCTCCCACAGTGATCCCATTTCAAGGCGAGGCTTCGGGCTGTCTTGAGGTCGACAGGAATGAACTGCACCCTGTCCCCAGCCTTGAGCTGCCCCAACTGCCAAAGATCCGCCTCGATCACCGTCACCGGGCACACAAACCCGCCAAGGCTCGGACCATCGGGGCCGAGGATCACCGGCATGTCTCCGGTAAAATCCACCGCGCCAATCGCATACGGATTGTCATGAATGTTCGACGGATGCAAACCCGCTTCACCACCGTCGGCACGCACCCATTCCGGCTTCGGCCCGATCAGGCGCACACCGGTGCGGCTGGAGTTGAAATGCACTTCCCACTGCGTGGCGAAGAAGGTGCCGATGTAGTTTTCAGTGAAGTATTCCGGCGCACCGTGGGGGCCATAGATCACCCGAATCTGCCGAACTGCTGGCAGCTCGGTGACCTGTTCTTCAGCCAGTTGCTGACCGGCACGGCGGTCATTCAGGGCTGGCAGGTGCAACACATCACCGGCTCGTAACGCGCGACCACCGTGGCCACCAAACTGGCCGAGGGTGAAGGTGCTTTTGCTGCCCAGATAATCCGGTACTTGCAGGCCGCCACGCAGGCACAGATAGCTGCGCGCACCTGCGCCGGCAATGGTGCCGAGGCTCAAGGTGGATTCTGCGGCAACCAACAGCGCAGTGTTCATCGGCACGGCTTCACCGTTGAGCAGCAATGGAATCACTGCGCCGGTCACCGCCACCACCGCCTCGCAATTGAAGCGCAGCAACGGCCCGCTCATGGTGATTTCCAGCGCCGCAGCGCCTTCGTCATTGCCCAGTAAACGATTGCCCAGACGCAGCGCGCGACTGTCCATCGGCCCCGATGGCGGCACGCCGACCGCCCAGTAACCGAGACGGCCGGGGTAGTCCTGAATGCTGGTCTGGGTACCGGCGCTGAGTACCTCGAAAGTGTTGGCCTGATAGACCAGGCCCTCCAGGCACCGGGTCCACGGCTGGCCGCTGGCGAAAGGCGCATCCAGCAGAATCTGCCGCAGGTAATCGCGGTTGGTTTCCACGCCGTAGAGCAGGCTGTCGCCCAGCGCCTGATGCAGGTCCGCAGTGGCCTCCTCGCGAGTCGGCGCCCAACTGATGACCTTGGCGATCATCGGGTCAAAGTAGGGCGGGATCTCGCAGCCAGCCTCGACCCAGGTGTCGATGCGCAGTTGAATGCCATCGGCCACCGGGAAATCCACGGCAGTGAGCAAGCCCGGACTGGGTTGAAAATCGCGGCCTGGATCCTCGGCATACAACCGCGCTTGAATCGCATGACCCTCCGGTTTCAGACCCTGTATCAGATCACTCAGTGGCGGCAGATCACCGGCCGCCAGTTGCACCATCCAGCGCACCAGATCGACGCCCCACACCTGCTCGGTGACGCCGTGCTCCACCTGCAAGCGAGTGTTCACCTCAAGGAAAAAGAAGCGCTGGGCATCGCTGTCGAAGACGAACTCGACGGTGCCGGCGCTGCGGTAATTCACCGCTTTGGCCAGTTTGATCGCCGCCGCGCACAACTCATCGGCCATGCCGTCGGGCAGGTTCGGTGCCGGGGTTTCTTCGAGAACTTTCTGGTTGCGCCGCTGCACCGAGCAGTCGCGCACGCCGAGGGCAATCACCTCGCCGCGACCGTCGCCGAACACCTGCACTTCCAGGTGGCGGGCACGCTGGATGTACTTCTCGATGAACACCCCGGCGTCGCTGAAGTTGTTCTGGCCGAGGCGTTTGACAGCTTCGAAGGATTCGCTCAACTCGGCCGCGCTGCGGCACACGCGCATGCCGATGCCGCCACCGCCAGCCGTGCTCTTGAGCATCACCGGGTAGCCGACCTGTTCACCGGCCAGCAGCGCGGCATCGAGGCTGTCGAGCAGTTCGGTGCCTTCAAGCATGGGCACGCCGTGTTGTTTGGCCAGGGCGCGGGCGGTGTGCTTGAGGCCGAACACGCGCAGTTGTTCGGGCGTCGGGCCGATGAAGGCGATGTTGGCGGCCTCGCAGGCTTCGGCGAATGCGGCGTTTTCCGAGAGAAAGCCGTAGCCGGGATGGATCGCGGTGGCGCCGCTGGTTTTGGCGATGGCGAGGATTTTATCGACTGCCAGGTAAGTGCCGGCGGCCGCACCTTCGCCGAGACTGTGGGCCTCAGCGGCTTGCAGGATGTGCAGGCTGGCGGCATCGGCTTCGGAATACACGGCGACACCCTGCACTTGCAGTTCGCGCAAGGTCCGCAGGATGCGGCAGGCAATGGCGCCACGGTTGGCAATCAGGACTTTTTCGAACATGGCATAACCCCCGGAGGCGATAGCGCATCAGCCTCGACTGGGATGCGGGCCGTCCCGCAGTTTTTCGACAGGCGCCGGGGTCGTCCCCGACGGCAGAATCAGTTTTATTCAAACCACCGCCGACCCCCTGTGGGAGCGAGCTTGCTCGCGATGACGTCAGCACTTTCAACATTGATGGTGACTGATACACCGCTATCGCGAGCAAGCTCGCTCCCACAGGGTTATTCAGTGTTTTTACTTTTTCAGGCACTGCCCTGAACGGGCCTGGCACAGGGCAAACAACCAGCGGCGCAGTCTCGGGACTTTCAGTTCCATACCAGCAGCTCCGCAGGGGTGGGGTTGTAGGCGTTGCAGGGGTTGTTCAATTGCGGGCAGTTGGAGATCAGCACGATCACGTCCATCTCGGCGTGCAGGTCGACGTACTTGCCCGGTGCCGAGATGCCGTCTTCGAAGGTCAGGCCGCCGTCGGCGGTGACCGGCACGTTCATGAAGAAATTGATGTTTGGCCCGATGTCGCCCTTGCTCAGGCGGCCATCGTGAACACAGGCGCGCAGGTAGTTGTCGCGGCAGCTGTGCATGTAGCGTTTCTCCAACGCATAGCGCACGGTGTTGCTCTCTTGCGCACAGGCGCCTCCCAGGGTGTCGTGACGCCCGCACGTGTCGGCGACGATGGTCAGCATCGGCTTGCCGAGGTTGGAATACAGCACGCTGCCGGTGCTCAGGTACACGCTGTTCTGCCGGCGCAGGGTGCGCTGCACGTCGTAGCGCTCCTTGGGGTTGGCGACGCTGTAAAACAGGGTGTCGACCGCCTGGTTGCCTTCCAGGTCGAGGATGCGCAGGGTTTGCCCGGCCTTGACCTCCATCAGCCAGGGTTCGCCGGCGGGGATGGTGGCGCGGTAGACGGCCGTTTCAGGCGACTGTGGAGCGGTGGCGATTGCGAGTGACATGACAGCGATCCTCAGGCAAACAAACGGTCGGTGTTGATGAAGCCGCGCTCGTTTTCCGGGCGCGAGGTGCGGCAGTGTTCGGCGACGCTGGCGTCGGCGTTCATCCAGCTGAGCTTCAGCGGTTTCGGTGCATATTCCGGCGACGGATCCATTGGGTGCTGCAGGGCGGTGAGTACCACCAAGGTGTCCATCGGCGCGTACAACTCGATGTAGTCGCCAGCCTTGGAATTGCCCTCGACGAAATGGAAGCGCCCGGCGTCATCGACGTTCACGCGGCTGAACAGGTTGAGGGTCATCAGCAGGTCGGACAGGCCCAGCCCCCACTTGCCCAGCTCCACCAACAGGTTGTCGGTACCGTTGCGGAAGAAGCCGTTACGCAGTTCCTGATAGCGGCCCGCGCCGTACTTTTCCGCCACCTCTTCAGCGCAGAGCACGCCGCCGAGGCTGTCGCTCCAGCCGCAGGTGTCGGCGGTGATGGCGACCAGCACGCGGCCCATGTCCGAGTACAGGCAGTGGCCGGCGGTGAGCTTGGCGGTGTGTTGGCACTTGAGGCTGTCGGGCAGATTCAGGTGTTCGGTTTTTTCATTGGCGTTGAGCAACGTCAGGCTGACGTTGGCGTCGCCACGCAGGTCGGTCAGGCGCAGCAATTGGCCGCGTTTGAGCACGAAGGAACGATGGCCGCCGCCGGGGAGCATTTCCTCGACGAAGGGCGGGAACAGTTGGGTCGAATCAGTCATTTTGAAAATCCTCTCAAGCGGTTCGAAACGCGCCTGCCAGCTGTATCGGCAAGGCGTCGACGGCGGCACGGCGGGTGCGGCGGTCGCTGTTCAAAGGGATGTCGTAGGTGATGCGTGCGCCATAGCGGCCGGGTGCGTGCGGGTCGAGACGGACCTTGTCGAACACCAGCAGCCGCGTGCCAAGGCTGAAGCCTTCGGACAGGTCATGGGTGACCATGAACACCGTCAGTCGGGTCTCGCGCCACAGCTCCAGCAGCAAGGCGTGCATGTCTTTGCGGATGCCCGGGTCGAGGGCGCCGAACGGTTCGTCGAGCAGCAACACGCGCGGCTTCATGATCAGCGCCTGGGCAATCGCCAGCCGTTGTTGCATGCCGCCGGAGAGCTGCGCCGGGTACTTGTCCAATGAGTGACCGAGGCCGACTTTGTGCAGCAGCACTGAAGCCTGTTCGCGGGCCTCTTTTTTCGCGCTGCCAAACAGGCGTCCAAGCAAACGCGAACGTGGCAGTTCAAGGCCGAGGGCGACGTTGTCCAGCACACTCAGATGTGGGAACACCGAGTAGCGCTGGAACACCACGCCACGGCTGGCGTCCGGCTCTGCGGCCAAGGGCTGGCCGTCGAGCAGGATCTCGCCGCGACTGGCTTGTTCCTGGCCGAGCAGCAGGCGCAGGAAGGTCGATTTGCCGCATCCGGAGGCGCCCACGAGCGTGCAGAACTCACCCTCGTTGACGTTCAGGTTCAAGCCTTCTAGCACCACCTGATCGGCGTATTGCTGCCAGACGTTTTTCACCGTGATGAAACTCATGCCCGCGCTCCTTCATACCAAGGGAAAGCACGTTGGGTCAGGCGTTTCAGGCCCCAATCCATCAGCCAGGCGAGCAGGGTGATCCACACCACGTACGGCAGGATCACGTCCATCGCCAGGTAGCGGCGCACCAGGAAAATCCGGTAGCCGAGGCCGTCGGTAGAGGCGATGGCCTCGGCGGCGATCAGGAACAACCACGCCGAACCGAGCATCAGTCGCAGCGAAATCAACAGGCGTGGCAGCAGTTGCGGCAGCACCACCCGCAGCATCAGGGTCCAGGTAGACGCGCCGAGGGTCTGGGCCTTGATCAGCAACTCCACAGGAATTTCCCGGGCGCGCTGTTCCAGGTCCCGGGCCAGCGCCGGAGTAATGCCGATCACGATCAGCATCACTTTCGACAACTCACCCAAACCGAAGACGATGAACAGGATCGGCAGGATCGCCAGCGGTGGCACCATCGACAGCACGGTCAGCAAGGGTGACAACGGCGCACCGAACAGCGGCAGAGTACCGGCGGCGATGCCCAGGCACAGCCCGGCCAGGGCGCTGATGCCCAGGCCAATGGCCAGACGCTGCAGGCTCGACGCCGTGTCCTGCCAGAGCAGGTATTCGCCGGTGCGGCTGTCGGCCACGAAGGCCAGGCGTTTCACCGCATCGGTCATCTGCATGGCGCTAGGCAGCAGCTTGTCATTGGGGTTGTCCGCCAGTCGCTCGGCCGAGCCCATGAAGTAGGCGAACAGCACCAGGGCGAACGGCAGGATCACCAGCAACAGGCGACTCGGGCGGTCCGGGTGACGGTTGATCAGGCGCATGGCCAGTCCTCCTGATTACAGCTTGGCGTCGGCGGCCATCTGCACGTAACTCGGGTCGAAGCGCAGCTTGAGGTTGCCCTTGTCGCCGCTGGTCACGCCGTTGGCGAAGGCCATGCCGACCGCGCTGGTGTCCTTGGCGCCTTCACCCAGCAAACCGTGCTGGAAGGAGAACTCGGCCACCTTGCGCATTGTTTCCGGCAGTTGCTTGCTGGTACTGAACGCGAGTGCTTCCTTGGGCGTGGCGAACAGCCTGGTGGTGTCCAGTTGTGCCTGGAAACCCGCCAGGTCAGTGCCCGAAGCTTTGGCCATGTGTTCCAGCGCGGCTTTGCTGGCGGCGTTTTTCGCGCTCATCAACTCGACCACTTCGAACCAGGCGCCAGTCAGTGCCTTGCCCAGGGCCGGGTTGTCTTTGAGGGTGGCGCTGTTGACCACCATCATGTCCATGATTTCGCCTGGGATCTGGCTGGAGTTGAACACCTCGGTCACGGCAGGCTTGGCCTTGATGTCCGAGAGCATCGGGTTCCAGGTGGTGACGGCGTTGACCTGTTCGGTGTTGAAGGCGGCGGAGATGTCGGCGTCGGAGGTGTTGACCACTTTCAGGTCTTTCTCGGTGAGGTCCACCGAATCCAGCGCCCGGGCCAGCAGGTAATGGGAGACCGACAGCTCGACCAGATTGATGTCCATGCCCTTGAGGTCGGCGACTTTCTTGCCTTCGCCCTTGAGCACGATGCCGTCGTTGCCGTTGGAGAAATCGCTGACGATCAGCGCGGTGCTGTCGACGCCACCGGCCGCCGGAATGGTCAGCGCGTCCATGTTGGTCATGGTGCAGCCGTCGAACTGGCCGGCGGTGTATTGGTTGATGGATTCGACGTAGTCATTGAGTTGCACCACGTCGATCTTGATGCCGTATTTCTTCGCCCATTTGTCGACGATGCCCTGGCTGCCGGCGTATTCCCACGGCATCCAGCCGGCGTAGATCGTCCAGCACACGCTGAAGTGGTCTTTCTGGGCGGCCTGGGAAGAGAAGCTTACGAGGGCTGCGAACGCAGCGGCGAGCAGGGCGGGTAAACGAAGCTGGGACATGGTGGTTCTCCAGTTGATCAAGGACGGACAGGAAGGCAGCGGCACCGCGAACGGTGGCTTGTCTCCCGGGCTTTTGTCCCGCCGTGTAACCTCAACTGGAGGTCGCCAACTCTCGGACCAGTCACTCGCGATTGCGAGCCGGAACCCTAGTCAGCCATTTGCAAATTGTGGTGCCGCGAACCTGTGGTGACGCCTGCACATTTTTTTGGAACAAGTGCGCTAAAGCGAGAGACGTGCCAAGTCGGTCCGAGCGCTCTAGCGTGGGGGACGGGGTGATCGGCGGGTTTGATCGGGAGGGCGGACTGCCTTGTGATGGTGCGCAAGTGCACCGCATTGGAACGTGTCCGCCGCTGATCAGAAGGTGGGTGCGGCATTGCACTTGGCAGAGATTTACCAGTCAAAAAAGGTGTCAGCCGGTTTGTGCCGACTGCTGTCACTGGTCTTTACGGAGGCCGTCATGTTGCGTCGATTGTTGTTCGGTGCAGTGCTCGGTATTGGATTGTCTGGCTGCTACTACTACGACGGTCCTGCCGACGTCTACGGGGCACCTTATTACTCCCCCGGTTACTACTCGCCCTATTACTACGGTTACTACGGCCCACGTTATTACGGTGGTTATCGCTCCTATTACTACGGTGGGCATGGTTACTACGGTGGCCACGGCTATCGCGGCGGTGGGCATTACGGAGGTGGACATCATGGCGGTGGATTTCACGGTGGCCACCGTTAATCAGGGCGTGAATGGATGAAAAACCTTTCATCGGCCAGATGTTTCTACTTGTTTCAAGAGCGCACCAGATTCCGAATTCGATGTCTGATATTTCGACAGTCACCGAACATTTGACTGTCGCCTGCCAGCGTCGCTGGTGTGGCTCATCCGCGGTCCAGGAGGCCGCTATGTATTGCCGAATTCTTCTGCTTGCTGTGTTGGGATTGTCCCTTGGTGGGTGCGTGCCTTACTACGACGAAGGAGGCAGTTACTACAGTTCCGAAGTCTATACCTCGCCTGCGCCAACCCATTACGCCGGGGGGAGTTCCTACTATTCCAATGGTTATTACACACCGCAGCCTCGGTATTACATGCCGCCAGCGCGGTATTACCAGCCGACACCGCGCTATTACTCGCAGCCGCGGATGTATCAACCACGCTATTACCAGCCCGCTCCGCGTTACTATCAGCCATATCGGGGCGATTACCGGATGCATCAGAACCATGGCTGGGACGGCCGTAACCGCGGGAGCTGGAACAACGACTATCGCGGTCACGACGGGCGCAACCATCATGGCGGACGTGGCGATCACAACTGGCGGGGTAACCACCGCTAATCATTCAGTTAAATACAATTCCTGTGGGAGCGAGCCTGCTCGCGATGGCGGTGTGTCAGGCAGCATTGATTTCGACTGACACTTCCTCATCGCGAGCAAGCTCGCTCCCACATTTTTTGCCCGGACTTTAATACTCTGACAAGTCCGCCAGCGGATGCCGACCTTCCCACGCCTTGTGGAAATGCGCCTCTACCACCGCGTCCGGCACGTTGTTGATGTCCGGCCAGTGCCAGTGCGGCTTCTGATCCTTGTCGATCAACCGGGCTCGTACGCCTTCGCTGAATTCCGGATGACGGCAGCAGTTGAGGCTCAGGGTGTATTCCATCTGAAAGACTTCGGCCAGCGACAGGTGACGGGCACGGATAATCTGCTCCCACACCAGATGAGCGGTCAGCGGCGCGCCTTCGCTCATGGTCCTGGCTGCGCGGCTCAGCAATAGATCAGTGTGATCGCGCAAGGCGCTGATGGCCTTCCAGGCACAACGCACGTCGCTGACATCCAGCAGCTCGTCGATCTGCTGGCGCCGTGGCAACCACTGGGCTTCGGGCAACTGTGCCACGGCTTCCTGCTGCAAGGCCTTGAGCAGGCTGTTGAGCTGCATCGGTGTCTGTTCCTGCCAGTTCAATTGCAGCAGGCCTTCGATCAATTTCGGTTGCTGCTCATCGAGCAAGAAGCGATCCGCCAGGTCCAGGTCGATGGCATCGCGGCCGTTCATGTGTGCACCGGTCAGGCCCAGGAACAACCCGAGCTTGCCGGGCAGGCGCGACAGAAACCAACTGGCGCCAACGTCCGGGTACAGGCCGATGCTGATCTCCGGCATGGCCAAGCGGCTGCTCGGCGTGACGATGCGGATGCTTGCCCCTTGCAACAGTCCCATGCCACCGCCAAGCACATACCCGTGGCCCCAACAGATCAACGGTTTCGGGTAGGTATGAAGTTTGAAGTCCAGGCGATATTCCGCCGCAAAAAAGTGCGCGGCCAGTAGTGGCACTTCCCCGGGTTGCTCGCGGCAGGCTTCCACCAGGCTGCGCACTTCACCCCCGGCGCAAAAAGCCTTGGCGCCATTACCGCGCAACAGGACGCAGACGATCTGCGGGTCCTTGGCCCAAGCCTCCATGCGGTCGCGCAGGGCGTTGATCATCGGCAGGGACAGGGCATTCAGGGATTTTTCGGCATCCAGGCTGGCGATGCCGATGCGGGCGCCGTCGGTGCCGGTGAGTTCTTCGAAGTGCAGATTCATCGTGACCTCGCTCGGGAAATTGAGGGTTAAGTATGATCGCTGTGTGGGAAAATGCCGGATCTGTGTCAGATCAATTGACAAGCGTGGTGAGCTTTCCTAGGGTTCGCCCCATTGTTTTTGCCGGATGTAACCATGACTGCTGAAGACCGTATCAAACTCGAACCGGGCTGGAAGGAGGCACTGCGTGCCGAATTCGACCAGCCCTACATGGCAGAGTTGCGAAACTTCCTGCAACAGGAGCGGGTGGCCGGCAAGGAGATCTATCCGCCGGGGCCGATGATCTTCAACGCGCTCAATTCCACGCCGCTGGACAAGGTCAAAGTGGTGATCCTCGGTCAGGATCCTTATCACGGTCCGGGTCAGGCCCATGGTTTGTGCTTCTCGGTGCAACCCGGCGTGCCGGCGCCACCGTCGCTGGTGAACATCTACAAAGAACTCAAACGCGACCTGAACATCGACATCCCCAACCATGGCTACCTGCAAAGCTGGGCCGATCAGGGCGTGCTGATGCTCAACACCACCATGACCGTCGAGCGCGCCAACGCCAATGCGCACAAGGACAAGGGCTGGCAGTTTTTCACCGATCGGGTCATTGAAGTGGTCAGCCACCAGCAACCGCACCTGGTATTCATGCTGTGGGGCGCCCATGCCCAGAGCAAGCAGAAGCTGATCGATGCCACCAAGCACCTGGTGTTGACGTCGGTACACCCGTCACCGCTGTCCGCCTATCGCGGCTTCCTCGGTTGCGGGCACTTCAGCCGGACCAACAAGTTTCTGGAGCAGAATGGCGAGACGCCGATCGAGTGGCGGTTGCCGCCGGTTTGATGTGCAGACTGGACCGGCCCCATCGCGAGCAAGCTCGCTCCCACAAGGATCACGCGAACCCTGTGGGAGCGAGCTTGCTCGCGATGAAGGCAACTCGGTCTATCAGACTGAATCCGGATTCCGGTTCCAGTACTTGAACAACGGCTCCGCCAGAAACAACACAAACAACAAGCGCATCACCTGCATCGCCGTCACCAGCGGCACCGACAGTTGCAGGGTCTCCGCCGTCAGGCTCATCTCGGCAATACCGCCCGGCATCATGCCCAATGTCAGTGAACGCAGATCCAGGTGGGTCAGCGCACTCAAGCCCAATGCCGCCACCGTGGCGATCAGCATGGTCAACGCCGTGCCAATCAAGGTGCGGCCCATGAACGATGGCGCACGCCGGAAAAACTGCCGGTTGAAGTGACAACCCAGACCGCTGCCGATCAACCATTGGCCGATCTGGCTACCGCCGTTGGGCAAACCGATGTGCAGATCCCAGCCGATGCTGACTGCCGCACTGACCAGCAACGGCCCGAACAGCCAGGGGTTGGGTTGACGCAGGCGTTCCCAGATCCAGGCCGCCAATGCGCCTGCCGGGAACAGCAGGGCCAGCCAGCGCCAGTCCACAGCGGAGGTATGTAAAACCGGGGCACCGTCGCCCAGCAAATACTTGAAAGCCGCCGGCACGCATAGCACCACCACCAACACCCGCAAACTCTGCCCCGCCGCCACACGGCTGAGCACTGCGCCGTTGCGCGCGCCGAGGTTGACCATCTCCCCGGAACCGCCGGGCATGCTGGAAAAAAAAGCCGTGGCGCGATCTTCACCGGTACGCCGCATCAGCCACACGCCGACGACTGCCGAAAGGCTGGTGACCAAGGCACCGAAGAAGATCAAGCCGAAATGACTGAGTACCTGCTCCATCACCAGCGGGGTGAAGTGCAGGCCAATACCGATACCGACGATCCACTGGCCGCACTTGCGCCCGCCAGGGATTTCGGCCAATTGCCAGGGTGTCATACAGCGCACGAGGATGATTGCCAGCAACGAGCCGACCATCCACGGCAAAGGCCAGCCGACCTGGCTGGCGAGGTAACCGCCGAGCAGGCCGACCAGCGGGGTTCCCCACCAGGTTCTGAAGGGTGACCGATCAGACATCGGCGATAACGCGTTGCGCGGCCGAACGTTTACGCCAGATGCGGATGAGCGGCATCAGCAACATGATCGCCGTCAGCACCCAGCAACCGAAGGTGATCGGGCTCGACCAGAGGATTTCCAGCGCACCGTTGGAAATCGACAGGGCGCGGCGCAGGTTCTGCTCCATCAGTCCGCCGAGGATGAAGCCCAGCAATACCGGCGACAGCGGGAAGTCCAGCTTGCGCAGGATATAACCGAAGATGCCGATGCCGATCATCAGGAACAGGTCGAACGTTGTCGCGTGCACCGCGTAGACACCAATCCCGGTAATGATCGCGATCACCGGCACCAGTGCCCAGTTCGGCACGGCGAGGATGCGGGTAAAGATGCGGATCATCGGGATGTTGAGGATCACCAGCATCACGTTGGCGATGAACAACGAAGCGATCAGGCCCCAGACGATGTCCGGTTGCTGTTGGAACAGCAGCGGGCCCGGAGTGATGTTGTACAGCGACAGGGCGCCGATCATCACCGCCGTGGTGCCCGAACCTGGAACACCGAGGGTCAGCATCGGCACCAGCGCACCGCAGGCTGCGCCACCAATGGCGGTTTCCGGGGCGGCGAGGCCGCGCTTGTCACCTTGACCGAATTTGCCACTGGCACCAGCGATGCGTTTTTCGGTCATGTAGGCCACGGCACTGGCCAGGGTCGCACCGGCACCCGGCAACACGCCCATGATGAAACCCAGTACGCCGCAGCGAATGTTCACCACGAATACCGACGCTGCTTCCTTGAAGTTGAACATCATGCGGCCCGTGGCTTTCACCGCTTCCTGGCCGTGGTGGGTTTTTTCCAGCAGCAGAAGAATTTCGCTGATGGAGAACAGGCCCAGCACCAGTACGACGAACTGAATGCCGTCGGTCAGGTGGATGTTGTCCCCGGTGAAGCGATACACACCGCTGTTGGCATCGATGCCGACGGTCGACAGGAACAGACCGATCAGCGCCGCGATGAACGTCTTGAGCGGGCGGTCACCGGCCATGCCGCCAAGACAGACAATCGCAAACACCATCAGCACGAAGTATTCCGCCGGGCCGAAGGCAATCGCCCATTTCGCCAGCAACGGGGCGAACAGCACCATACCGCAGGTAGCGATGAAGGCGCCGATGAACGAGCTCCACGCCGACAGCGACAGCGCCACGCCAGCCAAACCCTGGCGGGCCATCGGGTAGCCGTCGAGGGTGGTCATAACAGTGGAAGCTTCGCCCGGAATGTTCAGCAGGATCGAACTGATCCGGCCGCCGTATTCGCAGCCCAGATACACTGCCGCCAGCAGGATCAGTGCCGACTCCGGTGGCAGGCCGAGGGCGAATGCGATCGGGATCAACAGTGCCACGCCGTTGATCGGCCCCAGGCCCGGCAACAGGCCGACCACGGTGCCGATCAGGGTGCCGCACAGAGCGGTCACCAGGTTGTACGGGCTCAGCGCGACGCCGAAACCCTGACCCAAATAGCCAAGAGTATCCATATCAGTTCTCCAGAACGTCGAGCACACCCAAGGGCAGCGGCACGTCCATCAACTTGTCGAACAGCAGGTAGAGGCCGACGGCCATCAGACTGATGATCACGATGCTTGGCACCCAGCGACCGCCATACAGACGGGCCATGGGCACGCCGATCAGGATGCTGGCGACGATGAAACCCAGGGGTTCGAAAGTGCCGGCGAACACCAGCAACAGCACCACGCAGATGCCGATCTTGGTCAGGGTTTCGCGATCCAGCGGCGGCTCGTCAGCACTGTGCTTGATCGGTGCCGGACGGAACACCATGTACAACAGTGCCGAGCCCATCAGACCAAGCATTAGCAATGGAAAGGCCCGAGGCCCGACCGGTTCGTAGGAAAAAGCCGCTTGATACGGCCACGCCATGAGCGCGAGGCCGAGGCAGACCAGCAACAGCACCGAAGCAAAAATGCGTTGTAAGAGCATGGGGAACTCCTGTGCCGCGACTCCGCCAAACGGAGCCGCGGCCGCTAGACAGAGACGATCACTGGATCAGGCCGAACTCTTTGGCCAGCACTTTGTAGTCCGCGACCTGCTTCTTCACGTAGGTGTCCAACTCCGGGCCGGTCATGGCGAACGGGAAGAGCTCGCGCTGATCGCGCAACTTGGCGAAGTCTTCGGACGCCAGCAGTTTGTCGAAGGCGGCTTTCCACCAGGCGTAGTCTTCGTCGCTGACTTTTGGCCCTAGGTAGAAGCCGCGCACCACCGGCCAGACGATGTCGTAGCCTTGCTCGCGGGCTGTCGGAATGTCCTTCATTTCCGGCTCGTCCAGGCGCTTGTCGGAGAACACCGCCAGCAGGCGCATGTCGCCGCTCTGGATGTGCGGCATGGAGTCGGAGATGTCGGTGCTGCCGACCTGGATGTGGCCGCCGAGCAGGGCGGTGGCAATCTCGCCGCCACCTTCGAGGGCAACGTAACGCAGGTCACGCGGGTTGATCCCGGCGGCCTTGGCGATCAGCGCGGTTTGCATCCAGTCCTGGCTGCCGACGGTGCCGCCGGAACCGATCACCACTTTGCTCGGATCTTTCTTCAGTGCCTGAACGAGGTCGTCGAGGGTCTTGTAAGGCGAATCGCTTTTCACCGCGATGGCGCCATAGCTGGTGCCAACGGCAGCGAGCCAGCGCACGTTGGTTTCATCGAAACGACCGAACTTGCCTTGGGCCAGGTTCAGCAGCGAACCGCTGGACCAGGCCACCAGAGTGCCAGCATCGGCCGGACGCTGGGCAACCACCGCGTTGTACGCCACCGCGCCGACACCGCCGGGCATGTAGGTCACGCGCATCGGTTTGGTCAGCAGCTTTTCATTGACCAGCGCGCTTTGCGCCAGTTTGCAGGTCAGGTCGAAACCACCGCCGGGCGAGGCCGGGGCGATGCATTCCGGGCGTTTGGGTTCGGCAAGCGCTTGGCCGGTGAACAGCAGGACGCTGGCGGCGAGGGCTAGTTTACGCATTGACAGGTTCATTCAAGTCTCCTTGGGAGTTGTTGTTATTGACGTATTGAATTACCAAAGGGCAACGCTATAGCTCACCAGCAGACGCACTTCATCGGCATCGCGAGCGGAGTAGTTGGAACGGTAGGTGGCATTACGCAGGCGCACGGCGACATCCTTGAGTGCGCCGCTTTGTACAACATATTTAATCTCGGAGTTGCGTTCCCATTCTTTGCCTTCGTCACCGTTCTTGAGCTTGATGTTGTCACCGCTCACATAACGGCTCATGAAGGTCAGACCGGGGACGCCGAGAGTGACGAAGTCGAAGTCATAACGCGCTTGCCAGGAGCGCTCTTCGGCCCCGGCAAAGTCGTTGATCTGCACGAAGTTCACCAGGTACGGGTCGCTGCCATCCACATACGGAAACGCGCTGTCGCCAGACATGTTCTGGTAGCCCGCGCTGAACTTGTGCCCGCTCAGGGCGTAGCTCACCAGACCATTGAGGGATTTGTTGTCGATCGGGCCGCCGCGGGCTTCGCCCTGGTCGTCACTGATGGCAAATCGCAGGTCGGTGCCAAAGGTGCCGGGGCCGAACGGTTGCGAAGCAACCAGCCCGATAAAGTGCTGGTTGTAGACTTCATCGAGTTGCGCGAAGTGGTAGCTGCCGGTGATTTTGTCGGTGAACTTGTAGTCCACGCCGCCAAAATCGAAGTGCTTGCCAGCCACCGTTCCGGCGAAGCGGCTGTTCTTGTTGTTGAGGGCTACGTCCTCGAAGTCGGTGCTGTCGCGATCCTTGGCCTTGTCCAGACGCCCGCCGGTGAAGGTCAGGTTCTTGATCTCTTTGGAGGTCAGCATGCCGCCCTCAAACGTCTGCGGCAGGATGCGCCCGTCGTTGGGTTTGAGGATCGGCAGTTCCGGAATCAGGGTGCCGATTTTCAGCTCGCTGGCGGAGATTTTCATTTTGCCGGTCAGGCCGAGCTTGGAGTATTCGTCGACGGCTCGCCCATCGTCGGTCGGCAGCAGGCCGGTACCGGTACGGTCCGGGCTCGAATCGAGCTTGACCCCCATCATGCCCAGCGCATCGACACCGAACCCCACGGTGCCGTCGGTGTAGCCTGATTTCAGATTGAGCATGAAGCCCTGGGCCCACTCGTCACGCTTGGACTGTTGGGCACTGGTACCGTCGCGATAATCGCGATTGAAGTACATGTTGCGGGTTTCGAAAGTGGCCGAGCTGTCTTCGAAGAATGCGGCCTGGCTCAACGGTGAAAAGCCGGCAAGGGCGGCAGCGCTGGCAAGCGCAGTGTGGTTGAAACGGGAGAGGCGGGCAGGCGCGATAGCCTGGGTCTGCAGGGACTGCATGGATGACTTACTCCGTTTATTGTTCTTATTTGTCGAAAACGCTTCGAGGCGTTTTTCGTATCGCTGTGTGGCTGCAGCGACGGCAGTCGAAACTGTCCGTGGCTGGACTGTAACGGGCTAACCTTTCGCTAACCTTTCAGCTGACTTTCACGGTTTTCGGGCTTCACAGCGGCGGTTGCGGCTGTAAACTTCGCGCCAGAGAATGGCGTCGACCATCCCGGAATGAGGTAAAGATCCATGCGTGTTCTGCTCGTCGAAGACCATTTGCAGCTCGCCGAAAGTGTCGCCCAGGCGCTCAAGAGCACCGGGCTGACCGTTGACGTTCTGCACGATGGCGTGGCAGCCGACCTGGCGCTGGGCAGCGAGGAATACGCGATGGCGATCCTCGATGTCGGCTTGCCGCGCATGGATGGCTTCGAAGTGCTGGCGCGATTGCGGGCGCGGGGCAAGAATCTGCCGGTGTTGATGCTGACTGCCCGCAGCGACGTCAAGGATCGGGTCCACGGCCTGAACCTCGGCGCCGACGACTACCTGGCCAAACCGTTCGAACTGACCGAACTCGAAGCCCGGGTCAAAGCCTTGTTGCGCCGCAGCGTGCTGGGCGGTGAACGCATTCAGCGTTGCGGTGTGCTGGCCTATGACCTGGAAACCCGGCGTTTCACCCTCGGCGAAGAATTGCTGACCCTGACCTCCCGCGAACAGGCCGTACTCGAAGCCCTGATCGCACGCCCCGGCCGGGTGATGAGCAAGGAGCAACTGGCTTCGCAAGTATTCGGCCTCGATGAAGAAGCCAGCCCCGATGCGATCGAAATCTACGTGCACCGCCTGCGCAAGAAACTCGACGGCCAGCCGGTCGCCATCGTGACCTTCCGCGGCCTCGGTTACTTGCTGGAAAGCCGCGATGCATAAGCCCAGCAGCCTGCGCTGGCGGTTGCTGTGGAACCTGGCGCTGCTGCTGGTGGTGTTGATGTTGGCCAGTGGATTGAGCGCCTACTGGAACGGGCGCGAAGCTGCCGACACGGCCTATGACCGGACCCTGCTGGCCTCGGCGCGAACCATCGCCGCCGGCGTCTCCCAGCGCGACGGCACCCTGAGTGCCGACGTGCCTTACGTGGCCCTCGATACTTTTGCCTACGACAGTGCCGGACGAATTTTCTACCTGGTCAACGACATCAATCAGAAGCTGATTTCCGGTTACGAAAACCTGCCGGCGCCACCGCCGGGAACGCCGCGCACCGATGACTATCCGGCGCTGGCACGTTTCTACAACGCCCAATATCGTGGGCAGAACGTGCGTGTGGTGAGCCTGCTCAAGCCCGTGAGCGAGCCGAACATGAACGGCATGGCAGAAATCCGCGTAGCGGAAACCGATGAAGCGCGCGTCAGCATGGCCCGCAGTCTGGCGACAGATACGTTGCTGCGCCTGGGCATGCTGGCGGGTGGGGCCTTGATGTTGGTGTGGTTCGCAGTGAGTGCCGCGTTGCGCCCGCTGGAGCGCTTGCGCACGGCTGTGGAGGAGCGTCAGCCGGACGACCTGCGGCCCTTGCCGCTGGTGGAGGTACAGCGCGAGTTGTGGCCGCTGGTACGCGCACTCAATCACTTTACCGAGCGCTTGCGTGGGCAGTTCGAGAAACAGGCGCAATTCATCGCCGATGCCGCCCACGAACTGCGAACACCATTGGCAGCACTCAAGGCGCGGCTGGAACTGGGCATGCGCTCGGCCGAGCCCGATACCTGGCGCAGCACGTTGGAGACCGCCGCCCAGGGCACTGATCGCTTGACCCATCTGGCCAATCAGTTGCTTTCCCTGGCGCGGGTCGAAAATGGCGCCCGGGCGATTGCCGAAGGCGGCGCGCAGTTACTGGACCTGAGTCAATTGGCTCGGGAGCTGGGCATGGCCATGGCGCCGTTGGCCCACAAACGCGGTATCGCACTGGCGCTGGAGGCGGATGAACCCGTCTGGCTGCGGGGCGAGCCGACGCTATTGAACGAACTGCTGAGCAATCTGGTGGACAACGCACTGGCTCACACGCCGCCAGGTGGCAACGTGATTTTGCGCGTCTCGGCGCCCGCGGTGCTGGAAGTCGAAGATGATGGCCCCGGTATACCTCTTGAGGAGCGCGATCGGGTATTCGAGCGCTTTTACCGACGCAATCAGCAAGTGGCCGGTTCCGGGTTGGGTCTGGCGATCGTCGGTGAGATCTGCCGCGCGCATCTGGCGCAGATCAGCCTGCATGATGGTGAGCACGCAGGGTTGAAGGTGCGGGTGAGTTTTGTTGCGGGAGATTGATGGGGCTTGTTCTGGCCCCATCGCTCCCACACTGGATCTATGCAGCACCACAAATCCTGTGGGAGCGAGCTTGCTCGCGATGGTGGCGGCGCGGTTTTGGATCAGTAAAACATCGAGCGCGTTTCTTCCAGGTCGGCACACATCGCCTTGTCGTCCGGATCGATCCCGAGTTTGACGAAAGCAGGCACGCTGAAGGGATCGATGCGCGAGATCGGATGGTCAGTGTCTTTGTGGCAATACAGGCTGGCCACCTGCACCAAATCCACATAGTCGACCTGCGCAGACTGGCGTTTGAAGTTCAGGTACAACCGCGGTACTTGCACCAGCATGTCGGGAAATTCCCAGACTTTTAGCAGTTTTTCGCCGATCAGCGGATGAATCTGGTCGATCACATGATTGAGGCTGACCGGGTCGGACAGCAGCTCATAGTGATCTTCGGCATAGGTCAGGATCGGCAGCACGCCGATCTGATGGACCAGCCCGCCAAGGGCCGCCTGATCGGGCTTGAGTCGGGTGTAGCGGCGGCACAAGGCATAGCTGACGCCGGCGATTTCCAGGCTTTTACGCCAGACATCGCGCATCTTCTGTTCCACCACGTCGGAGCGGGCATGGAAAATCTGCTCCATGACCAGGCCGATCGCCAGATTGCAGCTGTAGTTGATGCCCAGGCGGGTGATCGCGGTATGCAGATCGGTCACTTCCTGGGCCGCGCGCAACAGTGGGCTGTTGACCACTTTGATCAGGCGTGCCGACAGCGCGGTATCACGGCCGATCACTTTGCTCAGGGTACTGACGCTGACTTCCGGGTTTTCTGCGGCCTTGCGAATTTGCAGGGCCACTTCCGGTAACGTTGGCAGAACCAGGTCATCGTTATTGATGGCCTCAACCAAATCCTTTTGGACCTTTTCCGCCAGCTCGCTCATTTAGTCTCTCTAGGTGTCGCACCAAGTGCTGCCGTTATTGCTGGATTTCGCGATCGCGGTCCAGTTCATATGGCAGGTCGAGCAGCTGCAGGGACGGCCCTTCGAGCGCGCCCAGGTGGATGTCTCCACTCTCTGCTGCTTCGGCTTGCAACACCGCCAGGAGTTCAATGTCTTGCCCGGCGCGGGCAGCCAGCACCACTTCGCCGATGGAGCTGCCGTGGGTCGGGGAAAACAGCGCAGTACCCGGTTCAGGCAATTCGCTGGCAGCCAGTTGCAGGCGATACAAACGGCGCTTGAGTTTGCCCAGGTACTGCATCCGCGCGACGATTTCCTGCCCGGTGTAGCATCCTTTCTTGAAACTCACGCCTCCGACCGCTTGCAGGTTGAGCATCTGCGGGATGAACAACTCGCGGGTGCCGGGCATGACCTGGCCGATCCCTGCGCGGACCTGGCCCAGCAGCCATTGATTCAGATCGCCTTCGCTCAGTACTGCCGAAAGCTTGCCTTTGACCGCATCGGCTTGGCCGGCGGCGACCCACAGTTCGGCACGTTCAGGCGAGACACGGACGGCGATCAGCCCATCGTTGCGCACGACGCTGTCGGTTTCTGTCGGCAGATCCAGGCCGAGGCTGACCAGTGCGGCGTCGCCATGGTCGACGCCGAAGCGGACCCAGGCGGCACTTTCGTCGGTCAGTTTCGACTTGGAGAACACCGCGTATTTTTTCAGGTCCGCCAATTGCGGTTCGAGCAGTTCGGTGGCCATGGCCAGGACCACACCGTCCCCTTCGAGCAGGATGCGGAAACTCGATTGCATCCGGCCTTTTTGCGTACAGCGCGCACCGAGGCTGGCCCGGGAATCGCTCAGGTAATTGAGATTGCAGGTCAGTTGGCCTTGCAGGAATTTGCTGGCGTCCGCGCCGCGGACCGCGAGAACACCTTCATGAGAAAGGGTGCAGAAAAAAGCAGAATCGGCCATGGGTCATCGCAGGGTAAAGAGTCTGGCGGACATCATAAGGGGGCGCCTTCGAAATGGGTAGTTCACAAAGGATCACCGGTGCCCGACCAAAGCCGACTGTTCGACCGGGCGCGGGCCTGTATACTTGCGGCCTATTTGAGGAGCGCTCCATGGTCGAAGATGTTGAACTGAACCGCCTCTACTGGCACAGCCGCCGCGGCATGCTTGAGCTTGACGTGTTGCTGGTGCCGTTTGTGAAAGAGGTTTATCGGCACCTCAACGAGGTTGATCGCGCCTGCTACGTCAGGTTGCTCGAATGCGAAGATCAGGACATGTTCGGCTGGTTCATGGAACGCAGCGAATCCGAAGATCCTGAGCTGCAACGCATGGTTCGCATGATCCTGGATCGTGTCCAGCCCAAGTAATTCGTTCGAATGCCGCTGGCATGCCTCTCGGCAGTTGCTGGCGGCGTATCTTCTGGCCCAGCTGTTCGCGTTGGGTTCGTTGTATTTACTGTCAATTCCGCTCTGGGCCAGCTCGCTCGGCGTTGTGCTGTGCGTGGCTCATGGAGTCTGGCTGTTGCCCCGGCAAATCCTGCTGACCCACCCGCAAGCCTTTTGCGGCTTGCGGCGCGATGTCGATGGCTGGCAGTTGTGGAGTCGGGCCAAGGGTTGGCAGCCTGTGCAGCTACGGCCGGACAGCCTGGCGCTGCCGTTGGTGGTGGTGCTGCGTTTCCGTCTGCGTGGCGAACGCCGGGTCAGGGCCATTTGCGTGCCCCGGGATGCGCAGGCGGCGGATGTGCACCGACGCCTGCGGGTCCGGCTCAAATTCAGCCGACGTAGGTGGGCGGCACCAGAATAGTGTCCAGCGCGACCGGCAACAGGTTCGGGTAGTCGAGGGTGTAATGCAGGCCACGACTTTCCTTGCGCTCCATGGCTGACAGAATCATCAGCTCGGCCACTTGGGCCAGGTTGCGCAGTTCGATCAAATCCCGGCTGACCTTGTAGTTGCTGTAGAACTCGTCGATTTCATCCAGCAGCAATTGCACGCGGTGTTGCGCCCGTTGCAGACGCTTGTTGGTGCGCACGATGCCGACGTAGTCCCACATGAATCGCCGCAGCTCATCCCAGTTGTGCGCAATGATCACGTCTTCATCGGAATCGGTGACCTGGCTCGCATCCCAGACGGGGAGGGTGGCGGGCATCGAAACCCGGGGCAACTGTTCGAGAATGTCCGCGGCCGCTGAGCGGGCATAAACGAAACATTCCAGCAGCGAGTTGCTGGCCATGCGGTTGGCGCCGTGCAGGCCGGTGAAACTGGTTTCGCCAATGGCGTACAGCCCCGGCACGTCGGTGCGGCCCTGTTGATCGACCATCACGCCGCCGCAGGTGTAGTGCGCCGCCGGGACCACCGGAATCGGTTGCTTGGTGATGTCGATGGAAAATTCCAGGCAGCGTTCGTACACCGTCGGGAAGTGCGTCTTGATGAAGGCTTCGGGCTTGTGGCTGATGTCCAGATAGACGCAATCGACGCCCAGACGCTTCATTTCATGGTCGATGGCCCGGGCGACGATGTCCCGTGGCGCCAACTCGGCCCGTGGATCGAAGCGCGGCATGAAGCGCTCGCCGTTGGGCAGCTTCAGGTGCGCGCCTTCGCCTCGCAGGGCTTCGGTGACCAGAAAGCTCTTGGCTTGCGGGTGATACAGGCAAGTAGGGTGGAACTGGTTGAATTCCAGGTTCGCTACCCGGCAGCCCGAACGCCAGGCCATGGCGATGCCGTCACCGCAGGCGCCGTCAGGGTTGCTGGTGTAGAGGTAAACCTTGGCCGCACCGCCGGAGGCGAGTATCACAAAGCGGGCGCCGTAGGTGTCGACTTCGCCGGTGCCACGATTGAGTACATAGGCGCCGAGGCAGCGATCACCCTCGAGTCCCAGGCGTTTCTCTGTGATCAGGTCAACCGCAACCCGCTGTTCCAGCAGTTCGATGTTCGGTCGTTTCCGGGCCTGGTCGAGCAGGGTTGTGAAAATGGCAGCGCCCGTGGCATCGGCGGCGTGGATGATGCGCCGATGGCTGTGACCGCCCTCGCGGGTCAGGTGGAACTCGAACCCGCCATCTTCGTTACCCGATTGTTCATCGCGGGTAAAGGGCACGCCCTGGTCGATCAGCCATTGAATGGCTTCCTTGCTGTGCTCGACGGTAAAGCGCACAGCGTCCTCGTGGCACAGGCCGCCGCCGGCATTGAGCGTGTCATCGACATGGGATTCAACGGTATCGGTGTCATCCAGCACGGCCGCAACGCCGCCCTGGGCCCAGAAAGTCGAGCCATTGGCGAGGTTGCCCTTGCTCAGTACGGCAATGCGCAAATGACCGGGCAAGGTCAGCGCAAGGCTCAAGCCGGCAGCACCGCTGCCAATTACCAGAACATCGTGTTGAAACTGTTGGCTCATTTCAGGATTCCGCTCAAAGCGACCCGGGTCGGGGGTGGCGCAGCTGGACTGTCGAGTCAATGCAGCCGCGCAGCCCACTAGTATATAGAGGGGGGGAGCGGCACAATACCCGAGCTAGCATGGCATTGTGAAACTACTGTGACGCAAAACATGGGTCGCTTCGTCGGATGTTTTTCTGCCCGTTGGGCGCCAGAATGACTGTATCGCCGATTTAACAGTCTTTTTCCCTTCACGGTTGCACAATGTCGGATTGGCACAGCTATAAATATTTGGAACTTTTGCCAAAGGGCCAAGATCAATAGACGGTTGCCTGAAACAAGGGACAGCGTCGGTTTCAGTGAGGGATTGCAGTTCGATCCTTGCTGAAGAATCCGATGACAAGATTATCCGCGCAGCCGGGTCAACTCGCGCTGCGCTTTTCGTGCGTGCCAAATCAGAGCCCGCAGGAAACTTGCCTGGAGGGGGAGAACTTTTGCGAAAAGCCCGAGTCTATGTTTGCAAGTCTGGTGGTTTACTTCTGCAATCCTCCTCCGAGCTCATCGAGGAGTGTTCATGCTAACCCAGGAAGAGGATCAGCAACTGGTCGAACGCGTTCAGCGCGGCGACAAGCGTGCTTTCGATCTGCTAGTGCTGAAATACCAGCACAAAATTCTCGGGTTGATCGTGCGTTTCGTGCACGACACCCATGAAGCCCAGGATGTGGCACAAGAAGCCTTTATCAAGGCATACCGTGCACTTGGAAATTTTCGCGGAGACAGCGCGTTTTATACGTGGCTTTACCGCATCGCCATCAACACGGCGAAAAACTATCTGGTTTCACGCGGCCGCCGGCCGCCGGATAGCGATGTCAGTTCCGAGGATGCAGAGTTCTACGATGGCGATCATGGCCTCAAGGATCTCGAGTCGCCAGAGCGGGCTTTGCTGCGGGATGAGATCGAAGGCACCGTCCATCGAACCATTCAGCAACTGCCGGAAGATTTGCGTACGGCTTTAACTTTACGTGAATTTGATGGTCTGAGTTACGAGGACATTGCGAGCGTCATGCAATGTCCGGTAGGCACCGTGCGCTCCCGGATCTTCCGCGCCCGGGAGGCCATCGACAAAGCCCTGCAGCCGTTGTTGCAGGAAAACTAAAGACAGCGGCGACAGCCAAGAGAGGAACGCCATGAGTCGTGAAGCCCTGCAGGAATCGCTGTCCGCAGTGATGGATAACGAAGCGGACGAATTGGAATTGCGTCGGGTATTGAATGCCTGCGACGATGTTGAAACCCGTGAAACCTGGGCTCGTTATCAGATCGCTCGGGCAGTGATGCACAAGGATCTGCTGCTTCCACGTCTGGACATCGCTGCGGCTATTTCTGCTGCTCTGGCTGACGAAGCCGTACCGGCAAAACCTTCCCGTGGTCCATGGCGCAGCCTGGGTCGTCTGGCGGTCGCAGCTTCCGTGACCCTGGCGGTGCTGGCCGGTGTGCGTCTGTACAACCAGGATGAGATCGCCGGTGTCGAATTGGCCCAGCAATCCAGTCAACCCGCACTGGCCGTTCCTCAAGTAAAAGGTCCTGCTGTTCTGGCAGGCTACAATGAGAGTTCGGAAGCTACCGGCCCAATGGCCAACGGCGTTTTGCAAGGTCAGCCAGGCTGGCACGATCAGCGTCTGCCAGGTTACTTGCGCCAACATGCACAACAGGCTGCACTGAAAGGCACTGAGAGCGCTCTGCCGTATGCTCGTGCCGCAAGTCTGGAAAACCGTTAAGGAGGATCATGCGCGCCATACCTCTACTTTCGCTTCTGCTCAGCGGCTGGTTCATCGTTCCAGCCCAAGCCGATGATGCCCAGGACTGGTTGACCCGCCTGGGTCAGGCAGAGCAACAGCAAAGCTTTCAGGGTACTTTCGTCTACGAGCGTAATGGTAGTTTTTCTACCCACAACATCTGGCACCGCGTCCAGGATGGAAAGGTCCGCGAGCGATTGATCCAGCTCGACGGTTCCGCTCAGGAAGTCGTTCGCATTGATGGGCAAACTCAATGCGTCAGCGGCACGCTGATAGCAGGTCTCGGGGACTCCCCCAACTCCGCTGCCCGTGCACTCGATCCTCAAAAGCTCAAGAATTGGTATGACCTCGCCGTCATCGGCAAGTCGCGTGTCGCCGGGCGTCCGGCGGTGATCGTATCGCTGACACCCCGCGATCAGCACCGCTACGGTTTTGAACTGCATCTGGATAAAGAGACCGGCCTGCCTCTGAAGTCCTTGCTACTGGACGACAAGGGGCGGTTGTTGGAGCGCTTCCAGTTCACGCAACTGGATACCGCTGACGTTCCTTCCGAAAAAGACCTGCAGGCCAGTAATGATTGCAAACCGGTCAATCTTGAAAGTGACAAGGCTTCTGCCGTCAAGTCTGCCCAGGTCTGGCGTTCCGACTGGTTGCCTCCCGGCTTCGAACTGACCAGCAGCACCGCTCGCAAGGATCCGGAGACCAAAACCCAGGTCAATAGCCTGATGTATGACGATGGTCTGACGCGCTTTTCGGTATTCCTCGAACCGTTGAATGGCGCAACAGTCACCGACACCCGTACTCAGTTGGGGCCGACCGTTGCGGTTTCCCGGCGCTTGAGCACGGCACAGGGTGACATGATGGTGACCGTCGTCGGCGAGATACCGGTCGGTACTGCTGAACGGATAGCGCTTTCGATGCGTACCGACGCCGCTGCAACCAAGCAGTGAGCTGAATTCGAAATGTTTCGTGAGCATTTCAATTTGCAAAAAACCCGTAAATTTCTTATAGGTCAGAGCCCCTCGGCTCTGGCCTTGTTTGTTGTTCCCGGAACAAAAATACCGGCGTATTGTTCCCGGTGTTCCTTGCTCCATATCGCTTAACCATGCTCGTCGTAACGGGAGCCGTATGTCGATACCACGCTTGAAGTCCTACCTTTCCATTATTGCCACCGTGCTGGTGCTCGGTCAGGCGGTCACCGCCCAAGCGGTCGAATTGCCTGACTTTACGCAACTGGTCGAACAGGCCTCGCCTGCGGTCGTGAACATCAGTACCACGCAAAAGCTGCCGGATCGCAAAGTCAGCCAACAGATGCCCGACCTCGAAGGCTTGCCGCCAATGCTGCGCGAGTTCTTCGAACGGGGCATGCCCCCACAATCCCGCTCACCTCGTGACCGTCAGCGCGAGGCAACGTCCCTGGGCTCGGGTTTCATCATCTCTTCTGATGGCTATATCCTGACCAACAACCACGTGATCGCCGATGCTGACGAAATCCTCGTTCGTCTGGCTGATCGCAGCGAAATGAAAGCCAAGCTGATCGGTACCGATCCACGTTCCGATGTGGCGCTGCTGAAAATCGAAGGCAAGGATCTGCCGGTGCTCAAGCTCGGTAAATCCCAGGACCTGAAGGCAGGCCAATGGGTGGTCGCGATCGGTTCGCCATTCGGCTTTGACCACACAGTGACCCAAGGCATCGTCAGCGCCGTCGGTCGCAGCCTGCCGAACGAAAACTATGTGCCGTTCATCCAGACCGACGTGCCGATCAACCCGGGTAACTCGGGCGGCCCCCTGTTCAACCTGAACGGTGAGGTGGTCGGGATCAACTCGCAGATCTATACCCGCTCCGGTGGCTTCATGGGCGTGTCGTTTGCAATCCCGATCGACGTGGCCATGGATGTTTCCAATCAGCTGAAATCCGGTGGCAAGGTCAGCCGTGGCTGGCTGGGTGTCGTGATTCAGGAAGTGAGCAAGGACCTGGCCGAGTCGTTCGGTCTGGAGAAGCCGGCGGGTGCGCTGGTTGCCCAGATCCAGGATGATGGCCCGGCTGCCAAGGGTGGCCTGCAGGTTGGCGACGTGATCCTGAGCATGAACGGCCAGCCAATCGTTATGTCGGCCGACCTGCCGCACCTCGTTGGCGCATTGAAGGCTGGTGCAAAAGCCAATCTGGAAGTGATTCGTGACGGCAAGCGCAAGAATGTCGAACTGACCGTCGGTGCAATTCCGGAAGAAGGCAAGGAGATGGGCGCCGAGCCAAAATCCAGCATCGAGCGCAGCAGCAATCGCCTCGGTGTTTCCGTGGTCGAGCTGACTGACGACCAGAAGAAAACATACGACCTCAAAGGTGGTGTGGTGATCAAGGAAGTGCAGGACGGTCCTGCCGCTCTGATCGGCTTGCAGCCGGGTGATGTGATCACCCACCTGAACAACCAGGCTATCGGTTCCACCAAGGAGTTCGCGGACATCGCCAAGGCGCTGCCAAAGAACCGCTCGGTGTCGATGCGGGTACTGCGTCAGGGTCGTGCGAGCTTCATCACCTTCAAACTGGCTGAATAGCCCGGTTGTTGGTTGAATGAATAACCGCCTCGAAAGAGGCGGTTTTTTTGTGTCCGGACTTTTTGTCTCCGAGGGCGTCAGCCCATCATGTCCTTGATCATGCGCTCTTGTTCCATCAGTTCGCGTTGCCGTGCGTCGATCCGCGAAGACAGCGGGAAGTTCGTGCCGGCCTTGCGTTTGGCGAAGTCCAGTTGCTGAATGGCCTGTTTGTAGTCCCCGACCAGTGCAAAGTATTCGGCGCGAGCCTGATGCAGGCCGATGATATTGCCCGACAGGCCGCGCGTCTCGGCAACCTGATACCACACGTCCGGATCATCCGGGCGCGACTTGAGCAGGCCTTCGAGGGCTTTCTCCGCATCCGCAGTACGGTTCTGCTTGAGCAGCAGGTCGACTCGCACCTGGTTCAGCGGGTAGTTGCCAGAGTATTGACCCATCAACCGGTCAACCCGGGACTGGGCATCCGCCAGGCGATTGTTGGTGATATCCAGATCGACCTGAGCCAGGTTGTAGATGATTTCGTTGGGTGACTTGGCCAGCAGCGGCTTGAGGTTTTCCCGTGCTTCGTTCAGTTGGCCACCCTTGATCTGGGCGATCGCCAGGCCGTAGCGTGCCACGTCGTTTTTCGGGTTCTCGTCGAGCTGGGCGCGGAAGCGCTTGGCACCAAGCCCCGGTGTTTCTTCATAGATCAGTTGTACGCGTGCGCGGATCAGTTGGTAGCGCATGCTGTCTTCGATACCGCCCGCTGGAAACTGTTCGGCGCGGTTGCGGGTGTCGGCGATACGCGACTCGGTGACCGGGTGAGTCAGCAGAAATTCCGGTGGCTTGGCATCGTAGCGGTACTGACGCCCCAGGCGCTCGAACATGCTGGGCATCGAGCGGGGATCGTAACCGGCCTTTTCCAGATTGAGGATGCCGATACGGTCGGCTTCCTGCTCGTTCTGGCGGGAGAATCGCCGCTGTTCCTGGATGGCTGCGGCCTGTGTGCCGGCAATGGCCGCGATCCCTGCGTTACCGCCACCTGCGGCTGCCACCACGATACCCGCCAGCAATGCAGCCATCATGGGTACTTGCATGCGTTGCTGCGCTTCGACGCCCCGGGCAAAGTGGCGTTGCGACAAGTGAGCCAGTTCGTGCGCCAGTACCGAAGCGTATTCGCCTTCGGTCTGGGCGTAGAGGAACAAGCCACCGTTGACCCCGACGATCCCGCCCGGCGCCGCAAAGGCGTTGAGTTGCGGGCTATTGATCAGGATGAACTCCAGGCGCCGGTCAGTGACCTGGCTGGTCTCCACCAGTCGGTAGACGCTGGATTCCACGTAATCCTTGAGTTGCGGATCGTTGAGCTGCGAAACCTGACTGCGCAACATGGCCAGCCAGGCGCGGCCGAGCTGATATTCCTGTTGCGGCGAGACAATGGCAGAACTGGCGTCGCCGAGTGACGGCAGGTCGTCGGCGAAGCCCGGTGAGGCGAGCAGGCAAGCGAGCGTCAGCAGGGTGGGGCGCAAAAAAGTCATGCACAGAGCCTTAGTCGACAAAGACCTTACTGTAGCCGGACACCGGCGTTGCGACCAGATATTCTAGGCAACTCAACCACCTGACCCGGAGTGATGCAATGACCGACGCTGTAGAGCATGACGTTGAACTGGACGCCAGTGGCTTGAATTGCCCGTTGCCGTTGCTCAAGGCCAAGATGGAGCTCAATCGGCTGGCCAGTGGTGCGGTACTCAAGGTCATCGCCACCGATGCGGGTTCGCAGCGCGACTTTCGCACCTTTGCCCGATTGGCCGGTCATACCCTGCTTCTTGAAGAAGAAGATGCGGGTGTTTACCGCTACTGGTTGAAAAAAGCCTGAAATCGGCTGCGTTTGCCCCTAAGGATTATTGATGTTCAAAGTGTTACGCGACTGGATTCAGCGCTATTTTTCCGATGAAGAAGCGGTGGTGCTGGCTGTCCTGCTGTTTCTGGCGTTCACCGTCGTTCTGACCCTGGGCGGTATGCTGGCGCCGGTGCTCGCCGGGATGGTGCTGGCGTACCTGATGCAAGGGCTGGTGGTGACCCTCGAGCGCCTGCGCGTACCGGGCTGGGTCGCGGTGGGGCTGGTCTTTGCACTATTCATGGGGCTTTTGCTGGTGTTTATCGTGGTGGTCGTACCGTTGCTGTGGCATCAGTTGATCACGTTGTTCAACGAATTGCCCGGCATGCTTGCCAAGTGGCAGTCACTATTATTGCTGCTACCCGAGCGCTATCCGCACCTGGTGTCTGATGAGCAAGTGCTGCGAGCCATCGAAGTGGCGCGGGGCGAAATCGGCAAGTTTGGTCAGTGGGCGCTGACGTTCTCGCTGTCGAGCCTGCCATTGCTTGTGAACATCATGATCTACCTGGTGCTGGTGCCGATCCTGGTGTTCTTCTTCCTCAAGGATCGGGCCATGATCGGCCAGTGGGTGCGCGGTTACCTGCCCCGTGAGCGGGCGTTGATCACCCGGGTCGCGCATGAAATGAACCGGCAGATCGCCAACTACATTCGCGGCAAGGTCATCGAAATCTTCATTTGCGGTGGCGTGACCTACATCGCCTTCGTTGTTCTTGAGCTCAATTACGCGGCGTTGCTGGCACTGCTGGTAGGGATTTCGGTGGTGGTGCCTTACGTCGGTGCCGTGGTGGTGACTGTGCCCGTGTTTCTGATTGCGCTGTTCCAGTGGGGCTGGAGCGATCAGTTCATTTACCTGATGGCGGTCTACGGGATCATTCAGACGCTGGATGGCAACGTGCTGGTGCCATTGCTGTTCTCGGAGGCGGTCAACCTGCACCCGGTGGCGATCATCTGCGCGGTGCTGCTGTTTGGTGGGTTGTGGGGCTTCTGGGGGGTGTTCTTCGCGATTCCCCTGGCGACGCTGTTCAAGGCCGTGCTGGACGCTTGGCCGCGCAAGGAGCCGGTGGTATCGCCGCTGCTTTAAGTCGGTGGAGATAAAAAAATCGCAGCTCATGGCTGCGATTTTTTTGAGGTGCTCAGGCCTTGTTCAGTGCCTGAGCTGCAGCCAAAACGGCATCAACATGCCCCGGCACCTTCACGCCGCGCCATTCCTGGCGCAGTACGCCATCCTTGTCGATCAGGAAGGTGCTGCGATCCACGCCCATGTATTCCTTGCCGTAGAGCTTTTTCAGCTTGATCACGTCGAACAGCTGGCAGATGGCTTCGTCCTTGTCGCTGATCAGCTCAAAGGGGAATTCCTGCTTGCACTTGAAGTTCTCGTGGGATTTCAGGCTGTCGCGAGACACACCGAACACTTCGGTATTGGCGGCCTTGAACGTAGCGTACTGATCACGAAAGCCTTGCCCCTCGGTCGTGCAACCCGGCGTGCTGTCCTTGGGGTAGAAGTAGATCACCACCTGCTTGCCTTTCAGGTCGGCGAGGCTGACGGTTTGTCCGCTGGTGGCGGGGGCTTCGAAATCGGCAACCGGTTGGTCGATGGCAACGGCCATGAAAGCTTCCTTACATTGGGTTCTGTGGGCGCCAGGGTTCGATCAGGGCATCGAGGTTCAGCGCGTCGGCAAAATCCAGGAACTGATCGCGCAGCCAGCTGATCTGCACGCCAGGCGGCAAGGTCACGGTAAACGTGGCGTTGAGCATGGTGCCGCCGGTCTGCGGAGCCTGATAGGTGTCGCAGGTCAGGTTTTCCAGTTCGACATTGTGGTCCATGAAGAACTGGCACAGCTCGTTGATGATGTCCGAGCGGTAGGCAGAGCTGACATAAGCGACGTACGGCAGGGCCTGGGGGCGGTTTTCCAGAGCGGCGCTGCGCACCACGTTGACCGTGAACGCATGCCGCTTGGCCAGCACTGGCAGGCTGCCTTCCAGGCGTGCCAGGGCATCCCAGCTACCGGAGATTTCCAGCACCAGGGCACTGCATTCGCCATGGCGCGTCAAGCGAGAGGTGACAACGGCGCAGCGGTTTTCATGGCTGGCGCGGCACAGGACGTTGGTCAGCTCCATGGGGTTGGCGCCGAGGGCACTGATGACAAGGAATTGTTCGCGAACTGTGGGGGTGGACATGCAGCATTCCTAAAGCGATGAGCGGTCGATACGTCGAAGGGCTGATTTGCCGGGAGCGAGCCTGCGGATGCGAACTCAGAAAGCCTCAAGTGACAGGTTGCGACCTGCTCCGGCAGGGCGGGAGCGAGGCGTGGCAACGCTGGATCAGGGCTTGTGATGCCGAAAATGGAGGCTGAAACCCGACGGACGAGCTTGTCTGTACCGATCAAAGTCTGAAGGGTAGCGAAAACCGGCGCCAAGGGGAATGGCGGCAGCACAGTACTTCGCTTGTGCAAGCATCTTGGCGCCAGTACCATTACGGCTCTCTTTTTCCGGCAGGAGCGGTTTCATGATTGCGGGCAGTATGGTGGCACTGGTCACACCCATGGATGCACAGGGGCGTCTTGACTGGGACAGCCTCAGCAAACTCGTGGAGTTCCACCTTGAAAACGGCACCCATGCCATTGTCGCCGTCGGCACCACCGGCGAATCGGCAACCCTCGACGTCAATGAGCACATCGCAGTCATCCGCGCTGTGGTCAAGCAGGTCAATGGCCGCATTCCGGTGATCGCCGGTACCGGCGCCAACTCGACCCGCGAAGCCGTCGAATTGACCCGTAATGCCAAGGAAGCCGGCGCCGACGCCTGCCTGCTGGTCGTGCCGTACTACAACAAGCCGACCCAGGAAGGCCTGTACCTGCACTTCAAGCACATCGCAGAAGCGGTCGACATCCCGCAGATTCTCTATAACGTTCCCGGCCGCACCTCCTGCGACATGCAGGCCGAAACCGTGATCCGCCTGTCCACTGTGCCGAACATCATCGGTATCAAGGAAGCGACTGGCGACCTCAAGCGCGCCAAAGCCATCCTCGATGGCGTAAGCAAGGACTTCATCGTCCTTTCCGGCGATGATCCGACCGCCGTCGAGCTGATTCTGATGGGCGGCAAGGGCAACATCTCCGTCACCGCCAACGTCGCTCCACGTGAAATGGCCGATCTGTGCGAGGCTGCCCTCAAGGGTGATGCCGCAACTGCACGGGCAATCAACGAAAAACTGATGCCGCTGCACAAGGACCTGTTCATCGAAGCCAACCCGATTCCGGTGAAGTGGGCTTTGGTTGAAATGGGCCTGATGCACGAAGGCATTCGCCTGCCGTTGACCTGGCTGAGCGCACCTTGTCACGAAACGCTCCGCACGGCCCTGCGCCAGTGCAGCGTCCTGGTTTAATTGAGGAAGTACAACGCATGAAGCGAATGGCCGGACTTTCCGCACTTGCCTTGATTATCTCCAGCACCAGTGGCTGCGGATGGATCTGGGGCCCGGAAGGTTATTTCCGTGACCGTGGTAGCGATTACCTGCAAGCGCAACAGACTGCACCGATGCAAATACCGCAGGATGTCCGTACCGCCAAGCGTCTGGATCCGCTGTTGCCGATCCCGCGCAACGTGGCTGACGACACTGAGAAGGGCGAGTACACCGTGCCTCGTCCGCAGCC